>JAUVEQ010000175.1 GCA_030594725.1 Methanobacteriota archaeon | reverse complement strand
GATGGCGGAGTACGGACAGACCCTTATGCACTTGAGGCAACCGATGCAGGCCTCGCCGTCCACGGTGGCCACCGCCTGGGTCCCCCTGGCGACCCTTCCCAGGTACGCGGCTGCGGCTCCGGCGGAGGCCCGGCCGTCCTCAGATGCCAAGAATGTGCCCCGGACCTTCTTCGGGGGTTCGGGGAGGCTGCTGTGGGGCAGTCCCCATCCCACACCGGCCGAGGCGTCCTCCTCCGTGAGCCCTGGAGCGATCAGCACGACGCCCACCCGCAACCTGACCTCCTCGCCTAGCCCGGCGAGGGTTATCTCGAAGTCCCCACCGCCCCCGTCCATCCTCATGACCCGGGCGGGGACATGGAGGGTGATGTTCTTGGGGGCCTCGTCGCCCGTCCCGGCGGGGGCCACCTTGTCAACGAGGTGAGTGGGTATGCCCCTCTCTCCCAGCTCCACCGCCGCGGCTCGGCCAAGGGCACCCGCACCGACCACCAGCGCCTCCCGGATGGGCTCGCGGGCCCCCCTCGGCGGGACCTCGTCCGGCGTCAGGGCCATGCGGGCCGTGGCCATGGCCACTGCGGTGATGCCGTCCTCGGTCAGCCTGTGATGGTCCCGGAGGTTGACGAAGGCGTGATGCGACCAGGGCAGGTCGGTGGCCGCCTTGACGGCCTCCCTGAGGGTCGCCCGCTCGTCGTTGCAGGCGGCGCAACGCTGGTCCTCGGGACAGCAGGCGCACGCCGCCAATACGAGCCTGTCGAGGGAATGGCGGCGCACAAGGTCGCCGGCCAAGGTGGCGTTGCCAATGCCGCACATGTCGTCCGTGGCCTCGGCATGGGTCACATGGTCCCATCCCTGTGCCTCGGCCACGATCGCGTCGGCGTCGATCCCCGCGTCGGAGCGGGACCAGCACGAGCAGACCAGCACACCTATCCTGGGGCCGTTGCCGCTCATCCCCTGCCACCTCCCTTCCCGTCCTCGACATCCGGCTCACGAGGGGCCAGAAGCCCGGCCATGAACTGGGTGAGGTCCATTATGGTGAAGGTATCGTGGCCTCCCTCGTCCTGGAGGCATACCATGTGGGCGATGCACTTGGGGCAGGTCGTGACGAGCACCTCGGCCCCCGATTCCGTTACCTGGTCCAGTCGGCGCTGTCGCAATCGCCGGGAGGCCTGGTCGCAGTTCATCATGGCCGCCACCCCGCAGCACTGGGCCTGTTCCCGGTTGTCCTCGAGCTCCACCAGGACCACCCCTGGCATCGACCTTATCAGCTCCCGGGGCTCGTCGTAGACCTCCATGTGCCTTCCCAGCCGGCAGGGGTCGTGGTAGGCCACACGGAGTCCGGACCCCGCCGATACGAAGGCGGGGAGCTTGCGCGCGCCGATGTACTGGGTGATGTGCTGGACCGTCACACCTTCCAGGTCGTAGTCCCGGCTCAGCGTCCTGTAGCATTCGGCGCACTCGGTCACGATGGTCTCCACTCCGGAGGCCCGGATGACCTCCGAGTTGCGTTCCTTCAAGCGGGCGAAGGTATCCGTGTCCCCCTGCCACAGCGCGTCGTGGCCGCAGCACAGATGGGGGATCCGGTAGACGTCGGCACCGACGGCATCGAGGAGGACCATGGCCGACTCCCCGTGGGACCTCCAGTCATGGGAGGTGCGGGTGAGGGAAAGCATGGCGCTGCAACCTGCGAAGTAACCCACCTTGCCCTTACCCTCGCCCTCTTCGGGCATCCGGAGCTTCGCGGACCGCGCCGACCTGGTCGTCTGCCATGCCAGCAGGTCCCGACAGTGCTGGGGCCTGTGCTGGGGCTCGGCAACGACGCCCTTCGACCGCATCATCAACGTGTGGTCGGAGAAGGTAATGCCCTGGGGACACGCGGCGGAGCATCGGTCGCAGGCCAGACATGACCACACGTGTGATTCGGTCTCGGAGTGGATGTAATGGACCAGGTTCAGGCGGGGCTCGTTCCGCACAGGTCGTACGGGGCATACACGGTCGCAGTTGCCGCATCCGTGGCACAGGTTGAGGCGCCATTCGTAGTCGTTGGTGTTGCGGGCGGCCCGGAGCGCCGTGTAGGTGAGGACGCCCACACCGATGGGGATGAGGATCAGGGAGGCCAGCAACCAGGAGGCGGACACCCACTGGAAGGTGGTCTCGACGACCTCGTGGATGGAGTACACGGAGGCCATGAACACGTAGGTGATGGCACCTGCGCCAAGGGCGGCCATCACGGGGTCGGCCATGGGGCGCTTGGCGCGGCGTCCCTCCGAGAAGGTGATGGGGTACTTGCGAAAGCTCCTGGTCAGGTACGCCAGGACCTTGTCCAACCAGGGCACCATGAGCACGGCGACGAAGGTGCCGATGATGAGGATGATGCCAAGGAACTTGCCCGAGATGATGTCCACTCCGAACAGGGTGATGTTGGGCGCGGCCTTGAGCAGGCCGAAGGCCCAAAGCAGGTACCAGTCGGGAAGCAACCTGTCGGGGGTGACGTCGGGATTGGCGGGATCGCCCAGGGCGGGGGGGATCAGGGCCGAGAGGAGGCAGACGCCGGTCATCAGGTAGAAGAACAGGGCCAGGTCCCGGAGCGCCTCCTGGGGATACAGGGGAGAACCGATCCTGGGGCGGGGCTCGCCCCTCCTCCTTCGCCGGGGCGCCATCTCCTCGTCCAGCAGGCGACGGACCCTGAGGTACTGGAGGATGAGGTCCCTCATCCTGGGGTCGCCACCCCCGCCCTTCCCGGTCCCGTCTCCCGTCGTCCGTCTCACCTCCTCAGTGGGGCTCCGCCAGCCCCTGTATGTAGACCGATACTATGTGGACCACCAACAGCACCACCGTGATCAACGGTAGCAGCAGCACGTGGAAGAAGTACATGCGTGTCAATGTGGCCGTGCCGAGGGTGATGCCACCGAACACAAGTTCCGCAGCCCAGTCCCCCGCCACCGGGACGGCTCTGCACATCTCCACCCCTATGGTCCCCGCCCAGTAGGAGAGCTGGTTCCAGGGCAGGAGGTAGCCGGAGAATCCATAGAAGATGGTGAGGCCAAGCAGGACCACGCCCACGACCCAGTTGAGCTCCCGGGGGTTGCGGTAGGCCCCCGTGAAGTAGACCCTCAGCATGTGCAGGAAGACCGCTGCGATCATTATGTTGGCCGCCCAGTGGTGGATGGCCCGGAACATGTAACCGAAGGTCACGTCCTCCATGATGGTCTCGATGCTGCCGTAGGCCTGGGATGGAGTGCCCTCTGCCGAGGGCACGTAGTAGAGGGACAGCACGAGACCGGTGATCCCCAGGATGATGAAGCAGAGGATGGCGATGCCACCCAGGCAGTAGAACGGATACCAGTACCATACGGTCTTCGAGCCGTAGCGCTCTGCATGGCTGTGGGGCATCTGGCGGTCGATGGAGTAGTAGAGGCGCCGGGCGTCACCGAGGTACCGGGCCGTCCGGATCCGTTCCTCGACCCAGGCGAACATCGTGAGGACCACCCTGCGCCAGCCGTAACGGACCTGGACCAGGGCGGCCAGGGCCACGACGGCGAACGCGGACACCAGGAGGGCCAGGTCCCACCAGGTCTCGATCCAGTTGTCCACGTAGAACACTGGCCTGTCCTGGGCGGGGTCCGGTGTGGCCACGTATCGCAGGGCGTAGGGTTCCAGGGCGGTGTTCCCGGCCCTGTCGCGGATGGACGAGTCGATGTTTATCGTGTAGACCGTCCCCACATCGAGCCCCTCGAGGGTGACGACGAGGACCCGGTCCGACCACGAGAAGGAGGTCTCGGCGATCGGGGACACCATGATGGCCTCCTCGACGCTGTCCCGGTCCATGGGTTCGCTCCACACGAGGCGTACGGAACCCCCTGGGATGACGTTGGAACCCGCCGGCGGCGTGGTGGCCTCCAGGTACGGAGGGATGCGGTCGGAGGAGCCAGCCGTGGTGAACGTGAGGAGGTAGGGCTCCTCCATGTGGTTGCCCCTGATGTCGGTGAGGGAGGTTCCCACGGTGAGGTTGTACACCGTCCCCTCCTCCAGCGGGTGCTGGGGCGTAAGGGTGGCCGTCGCCCCCTCCCAGGAGATCTCGGACTCGGACCAGACGGCCGGCTCCCACGAGAGGGCTCCGGCCAGGGAGGATGTGTTCACGTCGGGGGAGAAGGTGAGGGTGATGTTGGTGACCAGTGAGATGTCCTCGGAGCCGTTGGTGGGGTCGGTCCCGAGCACACGGGGCGGCACCAGGTCCTTGATCGTGAGGAATGTGGAGTAGATGCTGGTGCCCATGGCGTTCCCACCGAGGTCCAGGGCGCTTCCATCGATGTGCACGGTGTACAGCGTGTCGTAGTCCAGCAGCTGCTGCGGCGTGAATATCAGGGTGTCCTCCTGCCAGGACAGGCCGCCGGCGGTGGGCGGGTCGATGGAGAAGGCGGCCTCGACACTGGCCCTGTCCATGGGTTCGCTGAATGTGATGCGAACGATGGCGTCCAGGGGTGCTCGGGATGCGAGGATGCTCACCACGTACGGTGGGTACACGTCTTTCCCGGAGCCCGTTACGAAGTTGACCTCCAGGGGTTCTTGGAGGTGGATGCCGTCCATGTCGCGGACCGAGGTGTCCAGGGTGAAGGTGTAGGCCGTGCCCTCCTCCAGGAACCCGTCCATGTTGTACCTTGCCACCTCGCCCTCCCAGGTGAAGGAGCCCGGGGCGAAGGGCGTGAGGTTGAAGGACGACTCGACGGTTGGCCGGTCCATCTCCTTGTTGAACACCAGGACGATCGGGGTGTTGACGTAGACGTCCACGCTTCCGTTGCGTGGCGTGGTGTCCTCCACCACGGGGGGCGGGACGACGTGGAACTGCAGACCCTCCGGGTGGTCACGGGAGAGGGGATTCTCGTTGAACTCGTCGACCCCGCACTGCATCCTCGCGTACAGGGGGTAATCACCCGGCACCGGCGGGGCCCGCAGCCTCCACAGGTACTGGGAGCTGGTGTCCCCCGAGATCCCCACGGCCGGCAGCTTGGCATAGTTGAAGCCAGGGCTCCGGCCGGTCGGGTCCTCCTCGATGGTCCAGCCCCACATCTGGGGAAGGGATATACTGGGATCGAAGTTGTCGCTGAGGAGGGACATCCCGATGGGGTCCTCCATCTTCTGCTCGGCCCCGGTCACGTTGACGAGGACAAGGATGCCGCTCTGGTTGGTGTGGACCGTGAGCCTCTCGGTGAACATGGTCACGTTGGCCCGCGAGGTGTTGGAGCCCACGATGCCGTGGCACCCCTCTGTGTTGCCGCAGATCGGGTGGTTCTGGTCCGGCGCTCCCCCTGGAATGCCAAGGACGGGCACGAGCACCGCTCCCAGGGCGACGATGGCGAGGAGGACTGCCAGCCCCGCCCGCGCCCTGCCAACCAGCATCATACAGCCTCCACCCTTCCTTCTATCACCCTGAGGGGGACCTTCGGGAGCGGTAGGGGGGGCGGGCCGTAGAGGACCTTGGCGCCGTTGAACGGGTCGAACGCCCCCTGGTGACATGGACAATAGATGACGCCATCCGGGTAGGGTCCGATGGGCGTGACACCCACCGTGAAGTACACCTGACAGCCCAGGTGGGTGCACTTGCTGTTGAAGGAGACGAACCCCAGGTCGGTGCCCACCCGGTCCACCAGCTGCCCCGGTTCGAAACGGAGGAGGATCGCCTTGGTGCCCTTGACGAAGACCTTGGCGCTCTGGCCCACGGGGAACTCCGAGGCCACGACCTCCTGGCCGTGAAGATCGGCGTACCAGGGGCTCTCCCCCTCCGGCACGTGATACACGAAGGTCCTCTGGGAGGACTGGTCCGAAGCGCCGCTCTCGGTGGTTATGGAACGGAGGATCGAACCGCCGAAGGCCCCGATCCAGGCGATGGCAGCGACCACCGCCCCCGCCTTGACGAAGGTGCGACGGTCCATGGTCGATGGAGGGTCCTCCTCCACCACGTACCTGTCCCGTTCCTCACCCCCGTTGGTCATGTTAGCATCCCACCCCGTCAATCCTGCCTCGGGACCACCTTGTCCCTCCTGCGCTTGACGATCAGCTTGTCCGCCGTGTATCCCATGCGATAGATATCGGTGATGACCCCAAGCACCAGGAACATCCCCGCCAGTATGAGGGCCAGGGGTCTCTGGGACCATCCGTCGACGAGCCCCCATAAGAACATGGAGGCGAAAACCACCTCCACGAGGACCAGGGACATGAAGAAGAAGGTCAGTGCGCCGCTCGGTCGGGCCGCCTCCCTCCTCACCGTGGTGCCCATCGGGGGAGAGGATGGTGTGACCTCCTTTGCCTCGATGGCCGCCTCGGCCTCCTCGAGGGTGAGATCCCCCCGTTGGAGCCTCCGCAGGATGTCCCGCAAGTTCACACCGTC
>JAUVEQ010000331.1 GCA_030594725.1 Methanobacteriota archaeon | reverse complement strand
CGACGCCTTCCTCTTCGCAGTCATCATCATATCCGTCGCCTTCGTGCCCAGTCTGTACTATCTGGTAGTGGCACGGAACTGGGAGCGGTACGGGAGGGAACCCTACAGGCGCCTCCTCATGTGCTTCGCCTACGGTGCGATAGCAGCTATCATCATTTCCATCATCCTTGAGGTCCTGATCCTGGGCAATATCCATAGGGTCGACCGCATCTACCAGCTGGGCGATGAGAACTTCCTGGGGGCCGTCATCGTCGCTCCCATCGTGGAGGAGTCCGTGAAGGCCTTCGGTCTGGTCCTCGTCCTCGCATACGTGCTAAGAGAGGAGGACGGGATGATCTACGGCATCGGGATCGGCCTCGGTTTCGCTGCCACGGAGAACCTCCTGTACGAGCTCTCGGCCCTTTCCGTGGGCTTGGAAGCATACCTGGCCACCGCCATCCTCCGCACTATCACCAGCACGCTCCTCCACGCCACGGCGACCGGCGTCTCTGGACTGGGTGTGGGTCGTGCCGTTGTCCGGAAGAAGCCCCTGTTCTTCGCCCTGCCGTTCCTGCTCATCGCCATCGTGATGCACGCCGTCTTCAACTTCATAGCCAGCCTCAACACCACCTATCCCGACCTGTTCGGCGAGTTCACGTGCGTGGTGTCCTTCCTGCTGCTCCTCGCCTTCGCCGGCTACGCCTGGTCGAGCGTCAGGCGGAGGATATCTGCCGCTTGAGGCAATCCACAGGTACTGAACTCGTATCATCTGGAACACCTATACCTTTTTTAGGGCGCACCTCCCATCCACCGGCGTTCCCATGCCCCAACGACGTCCCACGTCCATCCTGGTGGCCTTCGGCGGCAACGCCATTCTGAAGGAGCAGCAGCAGGGAACGGCCGAGGAGCAGTTCGCGAACCTCGACTCTGCCCTCGAATGCGTGGCCGACCTCATCCAGGAGGGTTTCAAGGTCATCATCACCCATGGCAACGGACCCCAGGTGGGCGTGCTCATGCGCCAGGGGGAGGCTGCGGAGGACCTGGTGCCCCCCATGCCCCTGGACGTGCTGGTCGCCGAGACCCAGGGACAGATCGGGTACATGATACAGAACTCCCTCGTCAACATCTTCAGGACCCGGCAGATCAAGCGAAGCGTCGTGTCCGTGGTGACCCAGGTCGTGGTCAACGCCGACGACCCCGCCTTCGACAACCCATCCAAGGGCGTGGGCCGGTTCTACACCGAGGAGCAGGCTCAGGCCCGGATGGCGAACCGGGAGGACCTGGTGATGAGGGAGGACGCTGGCCGCGGCTGGAGGCGGATGGTCCCCTCGCCCGAGCCCATAGACGTGCTGGAGGTCGACTTCGTCAAGGGAGCCTATTCCGGGGGGACGTGGTGATAGCCTGCGGCGGTGGTGGAATCCCGGTGCTGTTCCGGGACGGCAGGTACAGGGGCGTGGAGGCCGTCATCGACAAGGACAGGGCGTCCGCGGTGCTGGCGGCACGCTGCGGCGTCGAGGTACTGCTCATCCTGACGGACGTCGAGCAGGTGTACCTGAACTTCAACGAGCCCGACCAGATCGGTATCGACTACATGTCCGTGGAGGAGGCGATGGACTACCTGCAGGAGGGTCACTTCCCGGAGGGCAGCATGCGCCCGAAGATCGAGGCCGCCATCGACTTCCTCAACCTGGGCGGTGAGAGGGTCATAATCACCTCCCTTGACAAGGTCAAGGAGGCGGTGGATGGGAGGACGGGTACCCACCTGAGCTGGGCCTGATGTCCTAGGAGGACCTGCCTGCCCTCTCCCGGAGGACTATCTCCTCGAGTGCAGCGGCCGCGTCCCCCTTGGTGGCGCTCCAGGGAATGGCGACCACGCGCCCGTGGATGCCGAAGGGCCCCTTCTCCTTGCAACACTTGACGAGGGTCCATTTATCGCTGTGCCCTTCCAGGGCCAATTCCTTCGGGCACATGGTGATGACCTTGACGGGTCGCCATCCGTAGTGCTCTCGGAATATCCTCTCGGATAGGTTGCAGCCCACAAGGATCACATCCTCGCCCTTTGTGAGGGGTGGGACCTCGTCAAGGTACTCCACGGGTCGGTCCAGCTCGAGCCCGCTGGCCCGGCAGGGGAAGAACAGGCGAGGCGCCGGGTCCAGGCCCTTTGCCAGGTCCTTGAGGTCCACCTCCTCGCTGTCGAGGAGCACGGGCAGGGGCCGGCAGTCAAGGGCGCGACGGGCGAGCACGGATACCTTGCTGGGGTAGGGTGGGACCACGTCCAGGACCCGGACACGGACCTCCTCGCCGTCCCGGATGACGAAGCTCATGTGGTTGTACTCTCCCTGGACGACCACGCACGTCACGTCATCGGGCATGCCGTCGGCCACCTCCAGCATGGCCGTGGGATTCGTGGTGTCGACACCAGGGTCCACCACGTAGGCCGTCCCGTCCGGCAGGGCGAGGACCTCCACCCCCTCGATGGGCAGGAGCAGGCGTGGACCCTCCGCCTTGCGCACCCTCACGACGGCCCACTCTTCGCCGTTTGTGATGCAATAGAACTCGGTCAGCTTGTAGGCCTTCTTCCCCTCCCATGCCCGCATGATGCTATCTGATGTGATGGGTCCATCGAGTTGCAGCTTGCCGACGACCTTGCAATGGGAGGGGATCAAGGGTCCACCGGTCCCGACCATCGCCCTTGGGCTACATAATCGTTACCACGAAAGGACGGACGGACCTCCCCTCCGTCAGGACAAGTTGATGGCTGGCCACGAAAGATTTATGAGTATGAAGCACCCAAATATCATATGGAATCCTATTCCGGAGAATCGAATTGCACGAGAAAGACGCTAGGAACGGCGCGATAATGATCGCCTTTGGTATCGCCTTGGGTATCGCGGGCGCACTCCTTCTGATGGTCGGCGGGAGCAATGGATGGCCATGGGACTACTATGGTAGCCCGGGCCACTCCGCCAGATTGCTCCTGGGTCTGGGTGCTATCACCATAATGTTGGGCTCGATGATGTACTTCGGGAGCCGAAGCGAAGAGGTGTCCCGCAGGCCTGCCGTAGCGGCGGTCTGAACTGATTGTCGAGGGCCAAGGGCCGGCCGGTCACAGAAACCTTCAAGAGCCACCGCTCCCATCGACGCCTGCTATGGACCTTCGGGAGCTGGGCGAGCGCGCATCGATCAAGAGATTGCGTGAGGTACTGGGAGCCACTGATGACCTGGGCCTTGGCGAGGACGACTGTGCCGTGGTCCCGTTGGGTGACGGCAAGGTGCTGCTGGCATCAACGGACGTGCTGATCGGGCCGACCCATCTCTTCCCCGGAACGCCCCCCGAGCAGTTCGGGGCCTTCGCCATCGAGATCGCAGTGAGCGATGTGGCTGCCATGGGAGGCCTCCCATTGGGGGTCCTCACCGCCATGGCAATGCCGCCAGGGACGGACATCGAATGGTTGAGGGCGGTCTCGGCCGGCATGGCGAGGGCCGCTGGCCGAAACGGGACGACGGTCCTGGGGGGCGACACCAAGGCCTCCCCGGCCCGGACGGTGGCGGTCACCGCCTTTGGTGTGATGGACGAGGAGAGATGCCTCTACAGGAGAGGTGGACGGCCCGGGGATGTCCTGGTGCTCACGGGGCCCCTGGGCGGCCCCGCCATGGGCTACACCATGCCAAAGGACCCGGGGGGAGCCTACACTCCCGAGGCCCTGAGCCTCCTTTACGACATCAAGGCGAGGACCGATGCCGGCCAGGCCCTGGCGGCCTCC
>JAUVEQ010000339.1 GCA_030594725.1 Methanobacteriota archaeon | reverse complement strand
GTCCCACTAGCATGAGGATCATGATGACGTAGCCACCCATCATCATGAGCAGCCCGATGAGCCAGAACCAGCGGAGGAGCTTGAGACGGGCCTCCTGCTGTCCACCGAGCCTTTTTGTGATCAGTCTGTCGAGGAAGTGCTCTTCCTCTTCCTCCTCGTCATCGTCCTCGTCTTCCTCATCATCGTACCAGGACACGCGGCTTGGATGGCCAAGGCTGTTTATTAGGGTTTCCGGTGCACGGGGGTGGCTCAACGGTCCAGGTCTATTACAAGGCTTCCGTACTTGCCCATTGCCACGTACACGTGGTCCTTGTGCCTTTCCACGGAGTACACGGTGGTGCTCAGGTGCAACCAGTAGTGCTGGACGTCGGACCCCTCTTGGTAATCGATCAGGAGAACACCACCCATCATCTCTCTCCTCAACAATGCCAGGTCCTCGCCCACGTAGAGGAGGTTGATACCCCCGTCCACCGTGGAGGCCCATCTCAGATTGAAGGAGGGGAGGTCGACGACGTATAGAAGGGTCTCAGTCTTGGTGTGTACGTTTCCGTTCTCGTCCACGATTTCCTTGTATCGGACCTCGGAGAGGATCGCGGTGTCGCCGTCGACCCGGACCTCCCTATCCGAAATGTCAACGGCCCAAGCCACGGTGGCCACTCCGTCCACGATTGAAACGACGTTGAAGGTCGAGTACCAACCGATGTCCTCTCCCCCGTACCACCGAGCGACCGTGTACATCCAATGGCCGTCATCGGAACATCCCAGGGGAAGGCCAGGGATCTGGACGGGCTCTCCCACATCGGGTCCTTCGAAGCACTCGTACCTGAAGGAGGAGACCTCATACTGGTACGTCCAGTGGTATGCGTTGCCTGCGTAGTAGGTCTTGACGTATTCATAGGAAAGGATGTAGAGGCCGCTCCCGGCAGCGAGGAGCCCGAGGAATCCCTCGCATTCGATGTCCGTGGACCACACGGGAAGGGTTGATCGGTACTCGCCCACTCCAACGATGAGGAGCTCATCCTGGACGTATATCGCTATGTATCCCCCATCCAACAGGACGGGATTGCTGGCCTCGGATAGCAAGTTGTAGGATGGATAGTACTGGTAGTAATCGTAGTAATATGATGATGAGGAAATGGACTCGTACCACCCGATCGGCGTGAAGGGGGTCTCGTTCCAATCACGGATCTTCAAGGTC
Source organism: Methanobacteriota archaeon (assembly GCA_030594725.1). Taxonomy (GTDB): domain Archaea; phylum Thermoplasmatota; class DTKX01; order DTKX01. The sequence goes on along the minus strand of JAUVEQ010000339.1, from coordinate 2,499 downwards.
CTCTTGGAGACGGGTCCCTCGCCATCACCCAGGAGGTCGTAGGTTGTCATTTTCAGAATGCGATAGCTTCCAGCTTCGATAGACCATCCGTGCAGGATCTGCATCTTCTCCTCGTTGAACACGTGGATGTAGCGTCCATCCCACAGCCAGGCATCCGGACATTGCCCGATCTCCACCTCCCACAGCGGAGTCTCGATCTCCGATACGGTGTCGGAGAACACCCGAAGCAGGAGGTCGGCAGGGTCGTAGTATCGATAGTACGATGTCTGGGCCGCCATGGTCACCTCTGCGTACCGCCCGATGACCTTGTGGTAATCTATCACGTTGGGGGTGAGTTCCAACTCGGCGATGACGCGGGGTTCGTCAGGGTCGGTCATGTCTGCCACCACGAGGTGGTCGTTGGAGGTGGACAGCACATGGTCGTCGATGGCTCGGGTCCTGAGCACCTGGGTCGCCTGTTCGTAGTGACCCCGCAAGCTCAGGTCCCCCTCCTCGAGGTCGAAGCTAACTATCTGGACGCCCGAGAAGGATCGATATCCATTTGAGGAATCCCATTCGTAGGTCGAAAATGGCACCAGGATCAAGCCCTGCTCGTCGAGGACGGTCAGGGCCTTGGGCTCCGTGATGGCCTCGGACGTGGCGTAGGAGAGCCCGACCCTCACCCGGTCCTCCATCACCGCATTCCACGGATCGCTGACATCGAAGAGGGACACGGCCACGTTCCTCTCGTCTCCGGAATCATCCACACCGATGGCGATGATCTTCATGCCACGGACCTCCATGTGGGTGACCCATCCAGGCATCTCGAAGACATCGCAGAGCACAGGGTCCGATGGGTCAGAAAGGTCGATGACATCCAGGGGATCGATGCTCCTCGGAAGGTGGATGGTGTACGCCCGCTCCCCCGCGAATCTGGTGGCCATGAGCTCCCCGGTATCGTCTATCTCCAGACTACCCAGTGGCTGTACGTCGTCGGGTGTGGAGATGTCGAAGGTGAGGAGCGAGGAGCCCCAGGGTTGCCGTGTCTGTGTGACGACCCTGAAGGTGTCCCCGAACTGGTCCATCTGGTACTTGTCCAAGACCCTTCCCTCGAAGCTGAACTCGTCCATGAACCACATGCTGCCCAAGGGGTCCGAGATGTCCACCATGATGATGCTCGTCAACCCGTTCTGCCAGGTGCTGCTCTCACCCCTGGACAGGCTCGACCACTCAGACACGAACAGGAATTCGGTGCTCGCGTGAATGACGTAGGATGACCCAGAGAAGACGTTGTAGTCTATCATGACCGTGTTCCTAGGGTCCATCATGTTTATGGAGACCACGTAGGTCAGATCCACGTAGTCCGTGCCCAGGTACTGGTTGTACCAACGATAGGTGCTCGAAACGATGTAGAGGACCTGTCCTACCCTTCGACTGTCGCTCACGAACCCCTCGATGGGGAGGTCGAGCAGCATCTTCGGGTCGTTGGGGTCAACGGCGTCCACCACCACCAGCTTACTGCCGATCTGGTATGAGAGATAGACGGCCACCTCCACCTGTGCCTGCCCAATGGTGGTCGAGTACCAGAATCCGTAATCCGTCTTGACCAGCATATAGACCAAATGGTCCACAACGTACATGTCGATAGGCGTGCCCATCACCGGGACCATGGAGAGGACCTCGGGCCTGCTCGGGTCCTTGACGTCGACGATGATGAGGCCGCGATAGGCATTGAGGATATAGAGGATGTCACCTTGGAGGTTCACGATGTCAGACTCCTCCACATCCCTTGGTAGGGCAGACTCGGTCTCCCCCGACTCGAGGCCGCCTGGAGCCGTGTCGCCATCGGTCTGACCCTGGCCCTGACCCTGGCCCTGGCCCCGGCCATAGTAACCGTAGAATCTCCTGGGAGAATAGGCAGTGGACGACTTGGAGAAATCCTGCTTGCCCTCCAGGTCGGCAAGGGTCGCGAGCTCGACCTGCGAGGGCGTGAGACCCGGACCTGACTCGGTCTCGTCCCACGACATGGGTTCCCAGTCCACCTCGGGCAGTGTTGGGGTCGAGGGCTCCTCGGGGATCTCGTCAGGAACCTCCACGACCTCCTCGGGTTGCGGCTCGGTGGGGGGCATCTCATCGATCGGATCCTCGACGGGCTTCTCTGGAACGCCAGGTTCCTCTGTCGGTGTTCCCGGCTCTTCTGTCCATCCGGGAACCACGTGCCATGGCTCACCTGGCCCCTCCTGCACTACCGTCCACTTGATCTCCGTCTCCTTCTCCGGCGGGGCCTGGTATGGTTCCTGGGGCACCCAGGTCTGCTCGGGCAAAGGGTCCGAGTCGGTGGGGTAGATGTAGTAATAGGGCCCCTCCTCGAAGGAGGCCGGCACTCTCCCATCCTGGGATCCATCCCATATGAAGTAGGCTTGAATGGAACAGAATGCAACTACCACCGATAACAGGCACACGAGTGCGATTGCGAGTATCCTTCTTGACATAACCCATGTCTCCCTCGACATAGCCATG
>JAUVEQ010000343.1 GCA_030594725.1 Methanobacteriota archaeon | reverse complement strand
GATCCGCTTCTCGAGCCATTCCAGCGATCTCGTGGAACAGCGCACGCCCAGCTCCATGAGCTCGACCAGCCGGTCCCGGAGCTCCGGCATGTCCATGGGCCTGTCCTCTGCCACCACAAGGTCCAGCTCCCCCTCGATGATATCACACATGTTGAGGAATGCGGAAGGGTCCAGTCCAACGAGCACCCTGTGGAGGTACTCGTAACGCTCGTCATGGTCCGTTGGCAGACCGGGAAGGACGCCCATGGCCGTTATCCGACGGGGTGGTTCCAAGGCCAGGTCGTTCCATATCTCCACCTCACCCCGGACCGCCTCCAGGCCTTCCCCCGGGCTCACCGACCGGAAGTCGATGCCCCTCACGATCTCCAGGGTTCGGTCCCACTCCAGTCCGACCCGCGCCTGGTGATCCTCGAGATGTGCCCGTTCGGCCCTGAGCATTCCAAGCATCGTTCCGGGCGAAGGACCTGTCCCGATCACCTGCGCACTCCCCGCCTCGGTATGCCGCCCGTGGGAGAAAAAGACTATGGACCAACCGTTCCCCTAAAAGTGCACCCCGTAGTAATCTATAATATGGTCTGACCCCCTTCAATGGGACAGGCCCAGCATGGGCCCAGGGGTCTGGACGTGGAGAATCTCCTCGAAGTACTGGTGGCATTCGTCCTCATACTCGCGATATTCCTCCTGGTCTTCTCCTTCATCTCCTACCGGCACACGGGGAGCCGGAAGATGCTCTTCGTCATGGGCGTCTTCGTGCTGTTCACCCTCAAGGGAGTGATCATGTCCCTCTCGCTGTTCACCGGCATCGTCGAACTGGAGCTGGACCCGGCACTGGTCCTGCTGGACCTGTTCATCCTTATCACCCTTTATCTCATGATCATAGTGAAATGAATTGAAAGGAGTGGGAACCCAAAGAAGTCCGGTGACGAACGGGGACCTGCCTGCGACGGAGGGGTGCCGTCGCGGGGGGTGGCGCGAACTTGGCGAAGACTAAGGAAGAGAAGGCCCTCGAACTCGAGGCAAGGAGGACGATCTACGAGTTCGTCGTATCCTCGCCGGGCACCCATCTCCGAGAGATACAGCGCCAGATCGACCTCCCCCTGGGCACCGTGGAGTATCACCTCAAGTACCTGGTCGACAAGGAGATGCTGGTCGAGAAGACCGAAGGGAACTACAAGCGGTACTACCCCATCGGCATGTACGGCTCTGTGGACAAGAAGCTCCTCTCCCTGCTCCGCCAGGAGATCCCCCGCCGCATCGTGATGAAACTACTTCTCAACCCCGGAATCAACTTCAAGGCCCTCTCCGAGGGCTTCCACGTCTCCGCCTCCACCCTTTCATATCACCTCTCCAAACTGGTCAAGGGCGAAGTGGTCCGCAAGATCAAGAAGGGGCGTGAGAGCCTCTACTACGTCAACAACCAGGAGGAGGTCGCAAAGGTCCTACTTACACACCGCAAGTCCTTCCTAGATGGGCTTGTGGAGTCCTTCGCCAACCTGTGGGAGGAGTTCAAACTATAACCCAAGGGCGCCGCCCGGGACCGAACCCGTCCCTCGCGTCGACGGGCGGTCCCAACACCCCGGCGGCCATCATGGCCGCCAGGCGGCGCCCGCTCCTCCCACGGGTTGGCATTCAATCTAGCTGGTGCTCTGTAAGAACGGGTGGCAGTGGGGGGGGGTCTGGACAGACCACAGGGATGACCGTCCTCAAGGCTCCAGCCACAGCCCCATAAAGACCACGTCGTCGTAGTCCACCGCGCCGTCGGCGGTGCGCACCATCCACGACCTCAGGGACCGGCCCTCCTCCTCAAAGCCCGCCTTCGTCAACATGGCGACCACGGGCTGGTTCCATCCGAGGAAGACCGCCTCCAGCTTCCGGATATCCCCCTGGGCTTTGGCCCATGTGACAAGGGACTCCAGAAGCGTTCCGCCCACGCCGTTGCGGCGCCATCCGGGCAGCACGTCCATGTGGAACTCGATGGCATGCTTCTTGTGGTATCCCATGGTGAGGTCCGGTGGCACCACGAACGTGGCACCCACTATCTCACCGTCCACCACCGCGATCATGTAGGGTCCGTCGAACTTGTGGTAGTCAGTGGAGAGGTCTGCAACATCGAGCTGGGTCCCGGGAGCGTGACCGGAATCGTCAGGCACGAGCGTGACGAAGCGCCGCCATGCTTTCCGGTCCGCCGGCGTCTTGAAACGGACCTGGGCCTTCCTGCCATCCCTGAGCCGATGTTCGTCCCGGTAAGTGAAGAGCACGACACATCAATTGTAATCGGTCCCTACATGACCCTTTCGGGGATATCGTGGGGTCAGGCCCGTGAGGACCGCAAGCATCAAGTCGGTCCAATGGCATGGGTGGCGTAAGGGTCCTTCATGAAGTGTCCAACCTGCGGTGGGATGATGACGGCCATCGAGGCGGAGCACGTGGAGGTGGACATGTGCACCAACTGCGGTGGCATCTGGTTGGACGACCGCGAGTTCGAGGAGCTGCTCGGGACCATCGAGTGCCCCAAGTGCAAGCGCCTGATGCACATGCGGGAGCTGAGGGGCGTGGAGTACGATGTCTGCCCCCACTGTGGCAGCGTATGGATGGACCGTGGGGAGATGGGGACCCTGGTCGAGAGGGAGCCCAAGGACCTGATGCGGAATTCCCATCTCTCCCTTTTCCTGGACGAGACCAACCTCGCCAGGAACCTGGCCATCGCCAAGACCACGAACATAGGAGAACTGGACACCTCCGACCCGGTCATTGACGAGATCTTCCTCATCCACCTGTCGGGCATCCTCATCGCCCATGCCACACGGAGGCTCAAGCCGGACCAGGACGACGCCATCCTCTCGGCCATGCTGGTCGCCATCCAGTCCTTCGTCCAGGAGAGCTGGAAGGACGAGGCGGACACCACCCTCAAGGAGATAGCCTTCGGAAGCCGACGCATCCTGCTGGAGCGGGGCAACCACATGCTCCTTGCCGTCGTCGTCGCCGATGACGAGAACCTGGGACCCGAGGACATCGATAGGACCCGGGGCGAGATGAAGGAGGTCATCCTGGCCGTGGAGAGCCAGTACAAGGACGTGCTGGAGGAATGGGACGGCTTCGTGGAGCGCTTCCGGGGCACCCGGGATATAATCTCCAGGATATTCCAGTGAGGAACAAGGCTCCCGTTCAGCCCTATCGTCCCATCAGATACCATAAACGTCTAATATGCCCGGTTCAATTGAATCATGGGGTTGCGAATGTTGAAGGACGTGCTGATGAAGGTATCCGCTTTACTGGCCGTGGTAATACTGATGAGCGCCTTGGGATGGCTCTGGTTGGGAAACTCGATTGTGGAAGACAACAATATGGCAGGCGACGAGCTACCGGATCGGGTGCCCATGGTGGGAAGCGGCCTATCAACACCCTTCATGGTCGATTTCAATGACCCCTCGTACAAGGTCGACCCCCTCGATTACAGCCTGCCCTTGACAGAGGACCAGGTGGCCAACCTACAGAGCGTCTTTCGTCTCACCCCCACCCAATTGCAGTTCCTCCTGACCAATGGGATGGTCGGGCTTGCCAACAACGGTGGGGGCTACGTCTCCTTCTCGGCAGCATACGAAAGGATCCAGAAGGACAGCGGCCAACCCACCTTCATAACCTCGGACTCTGT
>JAUVEQ010000348.1 GCA_030594725.1 Methanobacteriota archaeon | reverse complement strand
CAGCAAGCGCCCCCTCCGGGCTATCCCCCGCAGCAGCCACCGCCGGGCTATCCCCCACAGCAGCAGGCGCCACCTCCGGGCTATCCCCCGCAGCAGCAGGCGCCCCCTCCGGGCTATCCCCCGCAGCAGCAGGCGCCTCCTCCGGGATATCCCCCGCAACAGCAGGCGCCACCGCCGGCCCAGCCCCCTGTGGCACCCGCACCGGAGCCCGCGTCCGAACCCCCGGTAGAGGCCGATGCGCCCGCCGAGGCTCCAGAGGAGAAGCCGGCAGAGGCGTCCGAGGAACCCCCGAAGGAAGAGTAGGCCAGGAATGATTGGCCTCGCCTTCGATCACCATCGTCCAGCGAAGCCTGTCATCCCAGGACCTGGGCTGGATGGGCTGGGGCCCGACCAAGGGTACAGGGCTCTGAGAAAACCTTTTGTATCCAGAGGTCCCATCCATCTCCGGGTGGGTGAATGGAGAAGAGGTTCCTGGCCGGCATACTCCTTTTCGTCGGTTTCTTCATCTCGGTGGCCACCATCATCGTCCTGTTCCTGGATTACCTAGACTACGAGAGCACGGACCCCGACTACGCCCAGTCCCGGCTCATCTACGCGGGCATCCAATCGATCGTCGGGGTTGTCATCATCATCGGGGCCATGGCGGCCATTTCGGGCAAGAGCTGGACCATCTCCGTGGTGGGAGCGGTCGCATGCCTCCTCTCCGCTGGGATAATGTTCATGGGTTCGCTGTGCGGACTGGTCGCCCTCGTCCTGCTCATCTTGGGAAAGAGCGAGTTCGAGGACCTGTACTTCGCCGACCCAGGTAGTGACGAGTACTACGAGGATGGGGCGGGGGGATACTACGAAGGGGGGCCCCAGTACGGCATCGAACAGACGGACCAGTACGGACGTGTCCAGACCGGATACTACGAAGAGCAGCAGCCAAGGTACCCCTGACCGTAACATCTGGCCTCTGCGGTTATCCTTCGAAAGGCTTATGTAGAGGAACACCTTTCCCCGATTCCCTAGGAGGCCCCAGATGGGAAACGTCCGACCAACGTATATCAAGCGCGTGGCGATCTTGCTCCTCGCCACCTATCCTCAGTTCTTCACTGCGGATTTCGAGCACAACAAGATCATGGTCGGAAGGGTGACCGATGTGTCGTCTAAGAAGATGCGCAACCGCATCGCGGGATACCTCACCACCCTGAGGCGAAAGAAGCCCCGGACCTAGGCTCCCCTTCGGTCCCATCCATAGATCACCATCCAGCCCGGGGCATGTCTGGCCTCCCGCTCACCGGGGAACGGCGATCAACGACCGTTCCACCAGGGAACGTGCTCCGAGAGCACTCCCGGCAGGTTCCAGAGCATGTCTGAGGCAAGCATCGAGTGGCCCAGCTCCTCCAGGCCCTCGTCTCCCGCAGCTCCGACCAGGAAAGCGGCCGCCCTGGCCGCGTCGAAGGGGTCCATCCCCTTGGCGAGCATCGCGCCCACCGCACCGGACAGGACGTCGCCGGTGCCGCCCGTGGCCATGGCCGCGTTGCCGCTATCGTTCAGCTTGACACGCTTGCCGTCGGACACCACATCGACAGGGCCCTTGGAGAGAACGGTGCATCCCATCTTGGCCGCTAGGGTCCTCACCGCCTGCACCCGGGCATCGAGGTCGGATGGCAGGGGCTCGCCCGCCAAGATGGCGAACTCCCCCGCGTGGGGCGTCAGGACCGCTCCAGGGTGAGGGGGCACCTCCCCCATCGTGCGGAACGCCTTGAGGGCGTCGGCGTCGACCACCACGGGCTTGCCGGCCGCGGCCAACCGCTTGTAGACGCTGGCAGCCATCTCGAGGGAGCCAGGGTCCTCTCCCATCCCCGGGCCCAACACCACCGCGTCTGCCCGGTCCTCCCAGGCCATTGCGGCCTCCAGGTGGGCCGGGGCCAGCTTGTCCGCCGTCGAACCTCCGACGGGATGGACTATGAGGTCCATGGAATAGCCGCTCACGACCGGTGCCACCGCCCCGGGTACCGCCACGTATACCAGGTCGATGCCGCAACGGTGGGCAGCGACCGCCGCCAACGTGGGAGCCCCCGTGAAGGGACCGCCGCCGATGACCAGCACGTTCCCGCGGGCACCCTTGTGGGCGTCCACGGGGACCAGCGGGACGAGGGTCAGCTCCCCGGGCCCTGCGAACCTCTCCGCCTCCTCCGGGACGCCGATGGGCTTGATGACTATCTGGCCACACTCCTCTCCCATCCCCACCTTGGGTGCGTGAAAGGTCACGGTGGACTCTGGCCTGATGGCCATCTCCGTCCCCCAGCCCGTCGGGATGTCCACGGAGACCACCCGCTTGTCCGAACCGTTCAGGAGCTTGACGGCGTCGGCGTAGACGCCTCGAGGCGCCCCCGCGACACCCACGCCCAGCATGGCATCGACGATCAGGTCGGAGGCGGCCACCTTGGCGGCCAGGTCGTCCCCGACGCGACCTATCTGCACACCGATCTCCTCGGCCTGCCTGAGGTTGGCCCTGGAGATCTCCGATCTCGTGTGGTCCCGGGAGCGCATGAGGACCACCTCCACCTCCGTTTCCTCGGCCAGGTATCGGGCCGCGACAAAGCCATCGCCCCCGTTGTTGCCCGACCCGCAGAGGATGAGCACCCGCTTGCCAGCCCCGCCGGTCTCCAGGATGTGCTCGGCGGTGCCCTTGCCCGCCTCCTCCATGAGGTGCTTGGCGGGAACACCCCTGTACTCGGAGTTGGCATCGAGGACCGCGACCTCGGCGAAGGTGATGGGTTCCATGGTGACCAGATGGGACAGGGTCGCCAATAAGGTTTTCCAACGGAGGGGGCCAGTCTTACGGTCGGTGTAAAGGCTGATAACATATTTTTCCTGCTGGCTTCCGAATATCAAAATTTGCTCCAATCATAATATATATACTCGGAGGCCAAAACGGTGATGGAAATAGGAGGATGGTTCAGAGGAAGGATGGGGAACGAGTTCCCAAAACTTCTTCTTCAGACCCTTCTCCCCAGAATCACTGAAGAGACCACATTGACATTTCCCCCCCCCCCTAATATCCCTTGAGAGCCCATCCGCCTCCCTCCTCCTCTTTCCACCCTTCTTCCCTACTGGCCCCTCAGGCAACCTTTTCATCCTGTAGTTCATAACACGACCACTTGAGGCCTCCCAAGAGCGATTACGAGGACATCTCCCACTACTACGACACCGTGCGGGGGTTCGGACCCGAGTACTACCGGGGATGGCTGGACCATATCTTCCGCCACGGTGACCTGGAGGACCGGCAGAGGGTCCTGGACATCGGTTGCGGCACGGGAAGGTACACCGTGCTCATGCAGCAACGATCGGGTCGGCCCATGGTCGGCATGGACCTGGCGGCCGGTATGCTGGCCAAGGCCCGGGCGAAGGCGGGGGAAGACGTGGACCTGCGTCTGGTCAGGGGTGATGCAGGGGAGATGCCCTTCAAGGACGGTTCCTTCGACGC
>JAUVEQ010000151.1 GCA_030594725.1 Methanobacteriota archaeon | reverse complement strand
CGAGGCGGGGGACGAGGGTCTCTCCCAGGGCCTTGAACTCGTCAAGCCGCCCCTGGTAGTGGAGGTCGTGACCGGAGCCGCCCCCGACCATCCTTGGATGGTATCCTGCCGCATTCAACAGCAGCAGTGCACCGTGGGGTCCGGCGGCGTACTCCGTGTCGCGCTGGAAGTAGGCATCCATGAGGCCGGCGGCCCCAGGCATGAACACCAGGTCGTCACCGGTCTCCACCCCTGGCAGGTCGGCGTGCCAGGCCCCCAGGCCCATCGCGGCCCCCTGGGCCTCGAGGATGGCCAGGCTGGTGAAGAGCCCCTGGTGGGAGGTCTCGGGACCATCGAGGCGTCGGGAGAGGGAGACTATGCTCGCCAGGTCAAGCCGGGATGGGCACACCGTCTCGCAGATCCGGCAGCTGGTGCACTCCACGGCGCCGAAGCGGTCGCACTGGCACCCCTCGCCCAGGGGTATCATCCACCGCCACCTCCCGGCAGGTCCCGGGCCACCCGTGCCATTTCCTCCGTCGCCTCCCTGAACCTGGAGGCGTCGGCGGAGCTGGTGTGGACCAGCTGCAATCGCTGGGGGTCGATGCCCATCATTGCCAGCAGCTGTCGGGCCTGTTCAAGACGATGTGCCAGGGCGGTGTTGCCGTCCACGAAGGTGCACTGGTCTGGAAGGCAGGCGGCAACAAGGACCCCCGCCGCGCCCCTTGTGAAGGGATGGACCAGGTCCTCGATGGACAGACGGCCCGAGCACGGGACCCACAGGGGCAGGACCCCCGAGGGCAGGTCCATCCTGCGAGAGCCCGCCAGGTCCGCGGCGTTGTAACCGCAGCTGTTGCACGCGAAGGCGACGACGGGCCTGCTCCCGGCATCTCCCTCGGCGAGGGCCGCGTCGAGCATGGCGTCCGTCTCCGCCTGCAGGGTGGGGAGGGGAAGCTCCCGAAGGTCGAGGGCGGTGGAAAGGCACACGGCCGCGCACTTGCCGCAGGCCCGGCAGGCCGCCTCCACGATGCGTACGCGCCCATCATCGGTGGGCTCGATGGCATCGAAGGGGCACTCGGCGATGCACGCCATGCAACCGATGCATCGGTCCACGTCCAGGTCCGGGTAGGAACGGGGCAGCTCCAGTTCTCCGATGGAGGCCAGGTCGCCAGCCCGCTGGGCGGCCGCGCCCGCCTCCACTATGCAGTCCTGGATGAACTTGGGGAACTCCGCCGACCCGGCCACGTGGATCCCCCGCTGGGCCATGTCCACCGGCCTCATCTTCGGGTGGACGGGCCGCGGGAACCCCTGGGGGTCCGTGGCCAGATGCATGAGTTCCGCGATCTCCCTTGTGCCCCGGGACGGCAGGAGGGCGGTGGATAGCACGACCAGGTCCGCCGGGAGCTCCACCCGACCGCCACCGCCCAGGGTGTCCTCGGTGACCACGATGGGTCCCGTGCCACCCACGTCCACCTCCGCCACGCTGCCCCGCAGGAAACGGACACCGGTCCGCCGGGCCCGGTCGTAGTACTCCTCAGCGTCCCTTCCAGACACCCGGAGGTCGGTGTAGCAGACGGTCACCTCGATCTCCGGCCACGTGGTGCGTATGAGGTTGGCGTTCTTGACGGCTTGGGAGCAGCAGACCCTGGAACAGTGGGGATGATGGACCTCTGACCGGGACCCGGCGCACTGGACGAAGACCACGCGACCCGGCCGGGCACCGTCGGAGGGTCGCAGCAGCTCGCCCCCGGTGGGTCCCTCGGGGGACAGGAGGCGCTCCAGCTGCAGCGCGGTGACCACGTCAGGGTGCCCGGAGCCGTACTCCGTTCGGGCAAGGTCCGCCTCCTCCACGCCGGTGGCGAGGACGATGGCGCCCACATCCAGCTCCTGCTCCCGTGGATCGTCCTCGACGATCGCGTCCGCGGGGCAGACCCTGGAGCACCCCACGCATGCCATCTGTCCCGTGAGGGCCAGGCAGGTCGCGGGGTCCCGCACGTAGGTCAGGGGCACCGCATGGGGATTGGGCAGGTAGATCGCGTGACGCCATCCCAGGCCCTGGTCGACCTCGCTGGGTACGACCACTGGACAGACCGCGACGCGGCGCAGGGCGTTCTCGGGACATGCCTCCAGGCATCCCCAGCACCCTATGCACCTGCCGGTCTCGTACTCCAGCTGGGCGTCCCCCTCGCAACCCTCGGGGAGGGCGAGGGCCGGCTCCCCATCGGTGGCTGCCTCGCACACCTTCACGCAGGCCCCGCAGGACGTGCATGCATCCTCGTCGATGGCGATCCGGTCGATGAGGCGCCCCCCGTCCGCGGGCAGGAGGGGCGCCGTCGGTACGAACTCGGAGGTGACGCACTCACCGCACGCGGTGCATCGTTCCTCCGACACGTGACGGGGTTGGGTCGCCAGGGTGAGGTTCCACGCACCCGGCCGACCCCGGAGGCCCACCACGTCCGTGAGCGGATGCAGGTGGATGCCCTTCGATCTGGCCACGTCCTCCAGGACCGGTGCTATGGAACAGAGGGAGCAGTCGTCGGTGGGGAACGTGCGGTTGAGGAGCACCATGATGCCGCCGATGGTGGCCTCACGCTCGATGAGGTGCACCTCCACCCCACGGGAGGCCAGCTCCAGGGCGGTGTGCATGCCGGTTATGCCCCCCCCCACGACGGCCACCACGGGGGTGACGGGGACGGTCAACGTTCCCAGGGCCTGGGCGTCCGTCACCCTGGCGATCGCCGCCCTGACCAGGGCCACGGCCTTTCTCGTGGCCTCGTCCCGGTCCGGGGTCACCCAGGCGCAGTGCTCCCGGATATTGGCCATGACGGGCAGCGGCCCCGTTGTGTGGCCTTCCACCGCCTCGCGGAACACGTCGCCGTGATGATGTGGAGAGCAGGCGGCCACGACGACGCGGTCGACCTCGTCCCCATCCAGGATGTCCCTGACCAGGTCCTGACCGTCCTGGGAGCACATGAACCTGTGACGGTAGACCCTGACACCCTCCAGGCGTTCGATGGCCTTCTCGACCCTGTCCAGGTCCATGGCGCCGGCGATGTTGGTGCCGCAATCGCAGAGGAACACGCCTATCAATCTCGGCGCACCTCCTTCGAGGTCAGGGGCCGGGCCGTGGGTGCGTTGAATCCTCCCTCGGGGGCGATCCTGGAAGGCCTCTTCACCCTCTGGGGCGGGGCAGGCATTCCCGCTCGTCTGGAGGCGAAGTACGCGTCAAGGAGCACGGCGGCGGCCTCGGAGAGGGCCGCGAAACCCTGGTCCCAGATCTCGGGTCGGGCCCTGGCCCCGATGCACCTCTCGGCCGCATCGAGCAGCTGCAGGAGGCCTCCCGCCCTGCCCCTGGGTGCCCACCCCCATCGGGCCAGCGCCTTGGCACGGGGTATGACGGCGTCGGCGAAGCCCGCAACGCGCTGGCCGTTCCACACCTTCTCCCCCGACCGCCAGGATACGTCGGATATGGATATGGCGCGGCCACGCACGCTGGCCAGGCGCCGGACGATCTCCTCTCCCTTGGGTTCCGTCCCTGGCCGTGGGGCTGGAGTGGGTTCCATGGGATCGCCAGGTTCGTGACCGAGGAGGCCCGCCAGCCACATGTGGGCCGCGGGATGGTCCGGATGCTCGAGGTGCGGTCCTGAAAGGATGGCAGAGCCCCGGCCCACCGGCGCGCTCACGACGGCGGGCGTCCCCGCCAACAACTCGGGACGGTCCGCCAGCAGCCAAACAGCGCCCCTGGTGACACCCGCGTACCGGGCCTCGACCCTCGGGAGCTCTCCCTCCGGCTCGCTGAAGACGGGACCGCCGAAGACGGGCGCCGTGAAGGTGGCCCCCCTCGATGATCCCAGGGAGACGGGTCCCCTGACGGGATGGACAACGATGCCCTCCTCGCACAGGGTCCAGGCCCTCTCGGGGGTGCGTTCGGGGGCCGAATCCGCAACGTTGGCGATCCCAGCTCCGATCCAGTCGCGAAGGAGATATGCCCCCGCGCAGGTGGCTACCAGCTGGCCCCCTCCCTCGACCCAGGCCCGTACCCCGTCCCAGTCGAGGGCGGCCCGGAGGGCGGCCACGTCACCTCCGCCAAGCAGGAGCGTTCGCGTGCCACCGTCCAGGTCCTCGAGGAGTTCCAGGGGGTCCGTGTGGAAGGATGCCTTGAGCCACCAGAGGTCCTCCAGAAGGTCGACCCACCAGACCCAGGAGTAGGAGGCCCCGCTGCCTGCCCAGACAGCCGCCTTGGGGGTCCCCTTCAGGCGAACCTCCCCCTGAGCTCATCTGCGATCGGGCCACCTCCGGCCCCTCGTGAGGGCTGCAGTGCGAGGGTCTCCTTCACCAGTCGCCTTGCAAGGCCCTCCAGTTCCGAGGCCGACAGGCCATGGCCCGTGGCCACCCTCACCACCTCCTCGACGCAGGGTGCGTCTATGCCCGCGCCCACCGAGCCCGCGGGGCACAGGCCCAGGATGTAGGCGAGGGCCTGGAGGACCAGCAGGTGTTCGAGGTCGTCAACGCACCCCACGGGCACCAGGGGCGGGTTCGCGGGGGTGAAGGTCCCCAGATGGACGAACGCCTCGTGGCATCCGGTACCGTCCCCTAGGTCCCAGGCCATCATCGTCTCACCTGGCGGCGGCGCGCCTCGACCCTCCACCAGGTCGTCGAGGACCCGTGTGGCGCTTGCCGGATCGGCCGCACCCGCCATACGGACCGCCCTGGCCGCGCGGACGGGGTCCAGGCCCCTCTGGTACGTTGCCCTCGTGACCTCCCCTATGCCCCTTCCGTCCAGGCCGGCCGCCTGGAGGTCGCCCAGCGGGAGCATGTCCACGATGAGCACCCCGGGGTCGTGGACCTCGGTCTCCTCCATCCTGCTCGGTTCCTCGTCCAGCATCAGGTACGCCCTTCCCCTGGAAGCGCAGAAGTAGCATCCCCTGTACCGGTGGACCAGGGGCGCGACGGCCTTCCTGGCGGCATCCAGGTGACCGCCGTCCCACTTGAACCCCTCGGGAGGGCGGTACTCCTTCATGCAGGCCATCATGCGAAGGACGGCGGGTCCGAAGCCGTCTATCTCCGCAGGCTCCAGCTCGCCCATGCCGCGGGCGGCCACTGCCAGCAGGTTCTTCGAACCGAAAAGGGCACCCACGGCCGCCCTGTCCGTGGAGGCCCAGTGGTTGACGCTGAGGGATGATGCCAAGGACCCCTTGGTGCACGCGGGACCGGCCGCCACCACCTGTACCTTCTCGTCCCCCTGGCGGTTGCGTATGGCGTCTGTGATCCTGGTGGAATTCTCGCCCCACAGCTCGGCCGCGTCCACCAGCTGGGCCTGCTCGTCGTGGACCCAGAGGTAGACCGGGCGCGGAGATCTGCCGCGGAGCACGATCACGTCGTATCCTGCGAACTTAATCTCTGCACCGGCATGGTTGGTGACGGAGCAGTGGACCACCCCTCCCGTCAGTGGCGACCTGGCGGTGATGGTGACGGAGGATGCGGTGGGGACAAGGCCACCCGTCAGGGGGCCGGCCGATATGACGACGGGGTCCCCCTCGGCGTTCCTCTTGTAGAACTCGAGACCCAGCAGGGCGCCCCCGACCCGGTCCGACACCAGGTCCTCGGACAGGAACGACTCCTCGAGACCCCCCTCGTCCAGGTGGACGGTGAGGACGTTGCCGGAGAACATGAACGCCACCTCAGTCACCTCCCACCGACAGGGCGTCCCGGGGGCAGAAGGCGACACACCAGGGGTCACCACCGCCGCACAGGTCGCAGGGCTCACGGAGCATCACGGGCTTCGAAGTGGCAGCGCCACCCGACGCGGGTCCACCGGGGGTGACGATCTCGATGCCCTCGGGCCTGCCCAGGAGCATGGAGCCATCCTGGCGTTTGAGGACTATGCCGAAGTAGTCCACGCGGTCCTCCATGTGGAGCATCACCGAGCCACGCACCGTGGAGAACAGCCCCTCGCGCTGGAAGGCGCAGGCTACCTCGCAAGCTCCGCAACCGCTGCACTTCGTTGTGTCCATATGGATCTGCGCCACGCTCACCACCGTCCCGATATCCGGCTGGTGGCACATATAATTACTTTAGTATGGTTTTTGCCCAAGGCGGCGCGGGGAACGCTCCAAACCACAATCAAAAAATACTAATGTACCCCTTCTCGCTGATTGGTAGTGGATATGACGAATGGAAAGCCTAGGCGGCGTCCGGACGAGTCCAAAAAGGATTTCAAGCGCCGCAAGAAGGATTGGAAGAAGGAGCAGAAGCTCGTCAAGAAGTACGAGAAGGCGGGCATCACCGACCCTGCATTCCTGGCCCAGAAGAAGGGTTCAGCCCCGCCGCCGCCTCCACCACCCCACGAGCGCGAGATCCCCACTACCAAGAGCCGGGAAGATGGTGGACAGCGGGAGGACGGGTCGTACGTCCGTCGCAGCACCGTCAACATCGACAAGATCGAGGCCCACCTGGACACCGTAATGGAGAAGGACCGTACCGAGTCATTGCAGGAACGGTTCAAGGAGGAGTTCGGGGAGGACCTCGAGGTTCCCGAGGGCTACGAGCTCATCCCCGATCGGGAAGTGCACAAGCGGGTCACCCCGCCCAGCGTGGCCCAGATCGAGGACCGGGGGCTCTCTGCCGAGACCCTTGCCCTCGCCTACGGCTCAGACGAACCACCAGCGGCCCCCGCCGAGGTGCCAGCACCCGAGCCGGTACCGGAACCGGTGCCCGAGCCGGAACCCGAACCGGTGCCCGAGCCAGAGGCCGAACCCGAGCCAGAGGCCGAACCCGAGCCCGAAGTGCCGGCCGGGGAGGAGGCCGAGCCTGAGGTCGCAGAGGCGGAGGAGGAGGAGACCGAGGAGGCCCCCGAACCCGAGCCCGCACCCGTACCCGCAGCCCCCGCTGCAGGCGCCGTTGCTGGCTCCGTGGCCGGAGTGGCCGGCGCAGGCGAGACCAAGGAGGGTGAGGCGGCCGCGGCCGAGGTGGAGGATGACTTCCCTCCCGCGAAGCGCCCCTTCCTCCACATGGGTCGGTTCATCAAGCTGGGCCGGAGGCCCTGGGCGACGGGCGGCGTGATAATCAAGATCATACTCATACTGATCAACCTCTTCCTCTACATCGGCCTGATGTTCATCTTCCTGATCCCGGTCTGGGCGACCATCTACTACATGTACAAGGGCTACAAGGCCAAGAAGGAGG
>JAUVEQ010000287.1 GCA_030594725.1 Methanobacteriota archaeon | reverse complement strand
TACACCCTGGACCTCCTCGAGCACAAGGACCGGCGGGCGCTCCTGCGGGTCCACAGCGAGGCGGGCACCTACATCCGTAACCTGTGCCACGACGTCGGCCTGGTACTGGGCATCGGCGCCCACATGGGAGACCTTCGCAGGACGGGCCTGGGTCCCTTCAAGGAGGAGGACCTGGTCACCATGCACGAGCTCCGGGACGCCGCCGAGTGGTTCAAGGAGGACGGGGACGAGGGGGAGCTCAGGCGCGTCGTGCGACCCATGGAGCACCTCCTGGAGGGGGTTCCCTCGATCACCGTCCGGGACAGCGCCGTCGACGCCCTGTGCCACGGTGCGCCACTGGCGGTGGCGGGCGTCCTCGAGGTGGACGAGGCGGTCATGAAGGGCCGGCACCTTGCCGTGCACACTGGAAAGGGCGAGGCGGTCGGTTACGGGCACGCCGTCATGACCGCCGAGGAGATGGTGGCCGAACCCCAGGGCATCGCCGTCGAGCTGTCCCGCGTCTTCATGCGGGAGGACACTTATCCCAGGGCGTGGAAGAAGGGCACAGGCAGGGAGCCCTGAACCGCTGAAGGTCGAAGGATTTATTTACAGGCAGGACTTTCCCAAATCCCGCTGGGCCTATAGCTTAGTATGGTCTTGAGCACCCGGCTGATAACCGGGAGGTCGCCGGTTCGAATCCGGCTAGGCCCACCTCCTCCTCCCTCTTGAAAGATGGTAATCTACTAGCCAACGAATTCGATAGGTTCATCTTAGACAGGCCCCGTAAGCTTACCATGGGATGAGTGGGCTTATTGAGCTCCAAAGAACCTAGCGGGAAGGAGACCATACCTGGCACGGATACCATCGATGGCAATAATCGGATATTGACCAAGAAGAGACTAGTAGTCATCTATGTGGTCATAATCATCATCCTCACTGTGTTAATCATCGATGTCCTAAACAACGAGTACGAGGTCGATATCCAACGATCGACGGACACAGCCGAGGAAAAGGAAGCGCTCCAGGTCGTAGAAGGGCTTGACCTGGAGGAGTACATCAACGACCCCCGGTACACCGGTTGGGGTAGTAGGGATTACGAGGAACCACCTGACGATATCAGGGCATATGTATATGCCAATTTCCTTGACAAAGAGACCCTGGACTACTATCAATGGAAAATCGATGCATTACGGAATAACTGGGCCGATGTGAGGGCGAAACTTCAATACAAGGCCGAGTGCACGGTGGTGAACAACACCCAGGTGACGGTGTATTGCAACGTCGCGGGCAACAACGTTTTTTTCACATTAGCATCGGATGATGCAACATTCTACCTGTCAGGTCGGGCAGGTTATATCGAGAACATAACCCATGACGCATCGGAGCATCAGCATAATTTCACACCATCGTACATCGTGGTCCAGAACTTCTATTACAGCGAGGGCTATAATCCCGAAGCTGCCTTCATGGTCAATATCGATCAGATCACGTTGCTCGATGAGGACATGAACCTGTTGGCCGTTGTAATCGATTCCGGTCATGGGATATCATAAGCGCCAATTTCTCCAACCCATCCATCAGAGGTCATCCATTCAAAAGGTTCATGAGGCACCCTTCCAATCCAGTCACGGGAAGAACATGTCGCTGGAGGAGGAGATCGGCAGACTTCTGACGCAGCGGGGGGAGACCCTGGCCATAGCCGAATCCCTGACCGGGGGCCTTGTTACGAGCCGGATCACCGACGTGCCCGGCAGCTCAGCATACCTGGTCGAGGGCGTCGTCGCATACGCCAACGAGGCAAAGGAGGCCCGCCTGGGTGTCCAGGAGGCCACGCTGATCGCCCACGGTGCCGTCAGCGAACCCGTCGCCAGGGAGATGGCCGAGGGCATAGGACGGCGCGCCGGCACAACCTGGGGCATCTCCACCACCGGCATCGCGGGACCCACGGGGGCCACCGAGGAGAAGCCCCTGGGCCTGGTCTACGTGGCCGTGGCCGGTCCCCAGGGAACGGAGGTCCGACGGAACGTGTTCCCAGGTGACCGCCTCGCAGTCAAGCACGCATCATCGGAGGCTGTCCTCGCACTCCTATTGGGATCGCTTGAGGCACCTTCTTAAAACTCCTCTAATGGGAGATGCTGGCTCATGGACCCATGATTCCATCAAAACCAAAGGATTTATTTAGGGAGTCTACGATTGTGACTTCTAACAGTCGTACCGAGATTGAGTGGAGGCTCTCCTATCATGATTTGATGGGAACTCCTTGGAATCTCGGGGAATCTGGAAGAATCCTATACTAGGAGGTTGAAAGGGTGGCTAAGATCAGAGCATTTGGAATTGTTGCAATACTGTTGATATCGACAATGGCCGCATTCGTCCCAGCGGCTTCCGCTGAGGATGCCGGGGCGCCCGCCCCCATGGACATCGCGCCCATGGGCACCCAGCGCGTGGTGCTGGCGGAGCTAATGACCGGAGCCTGGTGTGGTCCCTGCGTGAATGCGAACAAGGGTCTGCAGATGGTTGAGGACAACCATGAGAGGGACGAGGTCGTCATTCTCGCCTATCATTCGAGTGACCAACTCTCGAACACCGATGCGAACGCGCGTTTAAGCCTCTACAACCCGTCCGGTATCCCACATATCAAGGTCGACGGGATCCTGGCCGCTCATGGATCCGCTGGTAACGCCGCTGCGAACTACAACCGGGTCGTGGGATTGATAAACCAACGGTCGGTCATTACCTCTCCCCTCCGATTGACGGTGGAGTGGGATTACGATGACATGACTGGAGAGGGCGATGCCTGGATCAACATCACCGCCGTCGATACCCCAACCCTTACCAACCTGAAGCTGCACACCGTGGTCTTCGAGATGAACTACGGAAAATATGATGGTGGTAATGGTGAGGAATGGCATAACTGGTCCGCCCGGGACTTCCTTGAGTCCGAGGGCGCTTCGGGCACCACCGTATCCCTGACCCAGGGTCAGACGAAGAACGTCGAATACTCCTTCGACGCGTCCTCGTACGCCCAGGACCTGGAGGAGATCGGCATCATCGCCTTCGTGCAGTCCCATGGAACGAGCCTGGAGGTCATCCAGGCCGCATACGTTAACGTACCCGTCCTGCCTAACGTGGCTCCCGAGATCGATGCCGGTCAGGCCGCGCCCCTGGAGGCCACCGAGGATGACGATGTGACCTTCAAGGTGTGGTACCGCGACACCGACGACAGGAATGACGACGGCCCAACCGAGGCCAAGGTCTACATCAAGAACGGGACCAGCCCCGAAACGGGCCACGACCTGATCCCCATCCCCAGCGGCGTCCCGTACAATGTGGGCAAGTGGCTCCGTTACACCACCACGCTGGCACCTGGTACCTACACCTACCGCTTCTCGGCCACCGATGGCGAGGATGACGCGACGGGGGACATAGGCTGGAACGCCACCCAGATAACCATCCTCCCCCGGAACAAGGTACCCCAGATGAGCTCCCACAGCTATGCTCCCCTGGATGGCGACACCACCACGGTGTTCCGCTTCGACGTCCTCTACAGGGACCTGGACAACGATGAGCCTGCGGAGGCCAAGATCTACATCGACGAATACGGCTACGACATGATCACCGACTCGACCGGACCATGGAACAGCTGGGTGACCTTCTACTACGAGACCACCCTGTCCGTCAAGAGCATGTACCGCTTCTACTACATGTTCTCCGACGGCAAGGACTCGGTGAGGATGCCGACGGCGGACACCAGTCCCAACTACTTCATTGGACCAGAGGTTGTGACCCCCAACAACGAGCCCACCCTGACCACCCCCCTGTTCACTCCCGATGATGGCACTCGTCTGGACGAGTTCACCTTCACGATAGTGTACACGGATGGCGAGAACGACCATCCCACCATGTCCTACTTGTACATCGACGGTGTGCCGTACATCATGGACCCGAACGGGGACAGGTACGACATCGGAGAGACCTTCCGGAAGCGGACCAAACTGGACCTGGGCGAGCACAGCATCTTCTTCGTGTTCAATGACGGAAAGAACGAGGTCAGGTTCCCAGTCACGGGTTCGATACCCGGTCCGACGGTGATAAACCTGGACCCCGTTGCCAATATAAACGTACCAGGGAACGGCGTCCGGTTCACTCCCGACGACTACGTGACCTTCAGCGCCATCGGCTCCGAGGACCCCGACAGCGACATGATAACCTATG
>JAUVEQ010000423.1 GCA_030594725.1 Methanobacteriota archaeon | reverse complement strand
GACACCGATATGAACTCGTACGGGCAAGGGACCAGAGGTCTCGGGGACACTGAAATGAGCTATATGAAGTGTGATGGTTGTGGCGAGTACGCCATGGCCATCCTGAAGTCGGACACGGGGGAGAGACAGGTCTGCCTGGATTGCCTGGATGACCCCGCGCACGAGGGCGCCTCCCGTCGGTACGTGTGCTCCGTGGCGGGCTGCAAGAACACGCCGGAGTTCCTGGCCGCCCTGGAGAACGAGGAATGGCGGTCGCTCCTCGTCTGCGAGATGCACTTCGCTAACGTCAAGGACGATATAAGCTCGTTCCTGTCCCTACCCCGATGGCTCACCAACGGGAAGGACATCTCCGCGTCCGAGGAGGGTGTGGTCATCGAGATCGAGTTCGGACAGGACTTGGAATGATGACGTTCGGGCGGTGGTTGGGTCCTAGCTGTCACCCTCGCGCCTCGCCTTGGCCTTCTCGCTGGCCTCGGTGATGTGCTGGTAGGCGTCGCGGGCCACGTTGCGCCGGTACACACGGAGGCACCATATGCTGCAGAAGTGGAGGGTGTGGCCAAGACCCCCGTCGTACCTGGCAGCCTCGTCGGGGTGGTGGATCTCCATGCCGCACATCGCGCAGATGTCGGGAGCGTCGGTGGACATCCTCATCGGCCTGTTGCAGAAGGGACAGTCGCCGTCGTCCGTCTCGTCGGGGCCGTGGTAGCCCTCGTAGCACTCGTGCCTTGGTATGCTAGCTCCTCCTTCCGTTGGTCGTGTCGTGCTTCATGATGAACACCACTTATACATGTTTTCCACCTGATGGAGCGTCGGTCCCACGAGGCATGGGGGTGGTGGTCACGCGCGGGCCTTGAAGTACTCACCCATCAGCTTGCGCTGGGACTTTCTGAGCATCTCGGAGACGGTGGAGTTGGACACGTCGAACTCCCTGGCCATCTCCACGAGGGTGATGCGCTTGGGGTCGTCGAAGTAGCCCTTCTCCATGGCGTACCGGAGCATGTCCTCCTGTCTGGAGGTGAGGACCTCGTCGGTCTCCAGGGTGGCCAGCTTGACCAGCGTGATGTCGTGGCCGTGGTCCTCCATGTTCGACACCATGCTCTCGATGGTCTGCCTGTCCCCGGCGACCACGGTCTGGACGATCCTGCCGTCCTTGTCCATGACGCCGCTTATCTGGAAGACCCCCGTGCCGATGGCGGAGCAGCAGCCCAGGCACTCGTCCGTCGTGATGGCGCCCTTGATGCGCCCCGCCCCGACCAGCTGGAGATCCTCGTCCTTGATGGCGGGGTTGACGCGCAGCTCTTCCATCACCTTCTCGGTCTTCTCCGGGGAGACGATTATCTCAACGAATATCTTGCAGCACGCCTCGTCGTCCGCGAGCCAGTCGAGCACGTTGATGCGAGCATCGTGCTTCTCGATTATCTCGGTCTGCCAGATGGTCGGCGCGTAGTATGCGATCTTGGCCTCTAGCATCGGATAACCTCCGGATCGGATGCTCCGTAGCACCCGCTAGTCAGGATACGATGAGGCAGGGCGGGATATAAGGAGGTTGGTATCGATTTTGACCTAGGCGGGATCATCCTCAGACACGAGGCCCGTCTCTTTCTCCCACAGCTTGACCATGATCCACCTGTAGATCATGTAGATGATCAAAATTGCCTGTATGGTGATGATTATGAACAGGATCAGCAGGTATGGGCTCTGCTGGTACAGTTCGTAGCCTACCTTGACCATGAAGGCTACCATGATGGCGATGGTAAAGGAACCCGCAGCCACGGCCGTGATGACGGTGTCGGCCCTGAGGCCTATCAGCTTGCCGATGATGGACATGTTCATGCCCCCCGAGCCCTGAATAGGGATGAGCAGGGCGCTGAATATCACCCACCAGGATGCCGTCTTGTAGGTCGGGTTCTCGTTGATCTTCTTCCCGGCCTTCTCCTCCATCCATATGAAGACCTTCCCTATGAGGGGGATCTTATGGAGGATCACGAACCACCAGCAGATCCACATCGAGAGGATGAGGTCTACCATGGTGACCGTGAGCGCCATGGTCAGGCCGCCGAAGCCATCGCTCATGCCCAGGGGGACGATGGTGGCCGTCCCCATAGGAGGCACGAGGAACAGGACCGTCAGCTCCGCCCATCTCGAGGCCATGCTGGCACCGTAGAACAAATAGACGGACCCGTAGAAAGCGGCGTAGATACCAGCGGGAAGGAACATCTTCACCAGGATGTGGTACCAGTGGTCCCCGTCCAGCTTGCCTGTGCCCAGGGACTCTTTCCAGGTCTTGGGAGGTTTCGGTTCTCTATTCGCCACCATAGCTTCCCTCTAACCTACGTTAGTATCTATATTATTATAAACTATTTGACGGATAGGGAATGAATATGGCATCGATCTTGAGCTCATCAGGACGGGATCATGCCTCTTGGGCCATCTCGCGCTCCCACACTCGGACCTTGAAGCGTCGGTAGACGATCCAGAATAGGCACAACCCTTGGATCAACATGAAGATGAACACGATGAAGTAGCCGATGCCCAGCTCGAGCAGGTAGCGTCCCACATTCGCGGTGAAGGCAACGAAGAGGGCGATGGTGAGGGAACCCGCGACCACGGCGGTGATGACGGTGTCGGCCCGAAGGCCTATCAGCTTG
>JAUVEQ010000400.1 GCA_030594725.1 Methanobacteriota archaeon | reverse complement strand
TAATATCTTCTTTGAGAATGGAAAGCTTCGAATGCGCCTGCAGCTGGCTTGGCAGAAGCCGATCGACATCGTCGAGACCGCCGAGACCCTGAGGCTGAAGAAGTAGAATGCTAGATCCTTTCCACCAACGGCCCACGTATTAGGGTGGGCCATCTTCTCTTTTTTTCCCTTCCATCTTCTGACCACGAGCGGACGCGGGGTTCCGTGGACCGACAACGGGAACAAAGCCTTTTCTACCGCCGGGGGCATAACTGGCGCCGGTGGACAGGATGACCAAACATCTGATCTCCGTGGCCGACCTCGATGGTCGGCTGGAACAGCTCATCGACAGGGCGATCGAGATGAAGCAGGCCTTCAAGGCCGGCGACGCTCCCAGGGTCCTGGACGGTAGGTCCCTCGCGATGATATTCGAAAAGCCCTCCACCCGGACCCGGGTCAGCTTCGAGGTGGCCATGTTCCAGCTCGGTGGCCATGGCCTGTTCCTGTCACCCAAGGACCTCCAGATGGGCAGGGGCGAGACCGTCGAGGATACGGCGCGGGTGCTGTCCCGCTTCGTGGACGCCATCATGTACCGTGCATTCTCCAACGAGGTGATGCGCCAGCTGGCGGGCGCGGCCACCGTGCCAGTCATCAACGCCCTTGATGACCTGGAGCACCCCTGTCAGATCGTGGCCGACCTCATGACCATGAAGGAACACTTCGGCACCCTCAAGGGCCTCAAGGTCGCCTACGTGGGCGACGGCAACAACGTGGCCAACTCCCTGGCCCTGGGATGCGCGATGGTGGGGGCGAACTTCATCCTGGCGAATCCACCTGGCTACGACATGGACCGCGAACTCCTGGAGAGGGCCCGAGAGTTCGCCGCCGGCACCGGTGCCGTCATCGAGACCGGTCGGGACCCCGCCTGGGCCGCGGGAGGCGCCGACGTGATATACACCGACGTGTGGACCTCCATGGGGGACGAGTCCGAGGAGGGAGATCGGGAGGCCATCTTCAAGCCCTACCAGGTCAACGAGGAACTGATGCACAAGGCGGCCAGCGGTGCGGTGTTCATGCACTGCCTCCCCGCCCACAGGGGCCTCGAGGTCACCGACGATGTCGTCGACGCCGATTACAGCATCGTCCTCGACCAGGCGGAGAACCGCCTGCACGCCCAGAAGATGGTCCTCGTGGACCTCATCGTCGGGTAGGTGCTGTCTTCACACCCAGGGCAGGATGGGCCTCTCGTAGACCTCGTTGAGCAGGGTCGCCCAGGCCACGTAGATCGCGATGAAGGCGCAGAGCATGCC
This sequence comes from Methanobacteriota archaeon, assembly GCA_030594725.1. Lineage (GTDB taxonomy): Archaea > Thermoplasmatota > DTKX01 > DTKX01. The sequence continues at coordinate 1,559 of JAUVEQ010000400.1, read as the reverse complement.
CTCGTATCCCGCGATGGTGTGGATGGTCTCGTTGTACTGGCCTGCGGCCAGCAGGAAGAACAGGACCGTCAAGGTCAGGAAGATGGCCTGTATCCCCCTGCTGAGCTTGAGGGTGATGATGAACATCAGTCCGGTGAAGATGCCCCACACGCCCAGGAAGGCGGCGAAGCCACCCTTGAACGCGTCGGCGCTCTCCCCGATATCTGCGTCCGCCAGGATGTGCCATAGGGCAAGACCCATCCAGAAGGCTCCGAAGGAGGAGAAGGCGGTGGCCCCGAAGGTGTTCCCCTTCTTGAACTCCCACATGCCCGCGCAGAACTGGGCAATGCCGCCGAACATCATCCCGTAGCCCAGGACCAGGGAGATCGTCTCGCTCTCCACCGCCCCGGAGTTGACCAGGTTGAGCAACAGCGTGGTTATGCCGAATGCGAACAGGCCAAGGGGGGCGGGGTTCGCTATCTTCTCCCCGCCATCCGAGACCATGCTCGCATGAGCCGCAAGCTTCATCTCGAGGGCGGTAAGCCGGGTTTCGATATCCTGAGACACATCTGCCATCGTAGTTCACCAACCGGTCGTGCATCCAATGGGTCGGCCAGGGGAAGCTGGCCGGGGGTCCGGGTGGGGGATATATTCCCCTTATTTAAATATATCGAGTCGACTCCGATTCAGGCGACGAAGGTTTCCCCGAGAGGCGTATATCATCAAGGGCCTTGCAGACCTGGAACGACAAAAAAAGTGGAAACGTTTTTGTCCCGCGAAAGCCTTCGAGCCGCGCTGCTCAGCGTGGCCGATACCTGGACCGGGCCTGTCGCGTGGGTAGCGCACCTGGAGGAGTGGTCATGGAGCGAGCGGTAGTTGTCATCGGAGGCGGCATAGGTGGTGTGCAGGCCTCCTTGGACCTTGCCAACGGCGGTATCAAGGTCTACCTGGTGGAACGACAGCCTAGCATAGGGGGCATGATGGCGCGTCTGGACAAGACCTTCCCCACCAACGATTGCTCCATGTGCATCCTCTCCCCTAAGCTGGTTGAGGTCGCCCGCCACCCCAACATCCACCTGTTGACCAACTCCGAGGTGCGATCCGTGGCCGGTAAGGCTGGTGACTTCACCGTCAGCGTGGTCATGCACCCCAGGTACGTGGACATGGACAAGTGCATCGCCTGCAACACCTGCAGCGAGAAGTGCCCCACGAAGGTCCCCTCCGAGTTCGAGGAGGGCATGGCCCCACGGAAGGCCATCTACGTCCTGTTCCCCCAGGCGGTCCCCCTGAAGTGGACCATCGACCCCGAGCACTGCCTGTACCTGACCAAGGAGAAGTGCGGCATATGTGCCAAGGTATGCCCCGCCGACGCCGTGAACTTCGAGGACACCGAGGAGGTGGTCCAGGTGGACGCCAGCGCCATCGTTGCCGCCCCGGGCTTCGCACCCTACGACCCATCGCCCCTGTCCGAGTTCGGCCACGGCCGGTATCCCAACGTCATAACCAACCTGGAGTTCGAGCGGATGCTGAACGCCTCTGGCCCCACAGGCGGCCACCTGATCCGACCGGCGGACGGAGAA
>JAUVEQ010000301.1 GCA_030594725.1 Methanobacteriota archaeon | reverse complement strand
GGAGGCTGGACCAGGTGGAGGCCCTGCGTGGAGCCACGATCCCCCGGGGGGACCTCCGGGAGGCCCTCTCGGACCTGCACGACCTGGAGCGATTGGCAACCAGGGTGGCCTCGGGCTACGCCACGCCCCGGGACCTGGGGTCCCTCCGCGGCAGCCTCGAGGTGGTCCCCCGGGTGCTGAAGGCGGCCAATTCCGTGGGCGAGGGTCCGATCACCGATCTGGCCAAGGGGTTGGACGAGTTGCCCGACCTGCGGGACCTGCTATGCCGGGCCCTGGTGGACAACCCTCCGCCCCAGGTGGCGAAGGGAGGCATCATCCGGGACGGATACTCGGAACCGCTGGACGAGATCAAGGCAGGCGTGAAGGGCAGCAAGGACTGGATAGCCAAGTTGCAGGACGTGGAGCGGGCCCGGACGGGCATCAGGTCGCTGCGGGTGGGCTACAACAAGGTCTTCGGTTACTACATCGAGGTGAGCAAGGCCAACCTGGACAGGGTTCCCGATGACTACGTGCGCAAGCAGACGCTGGCCAATGCCGAGCGCTTCATAACCGAGGAGCTGAAGCGGTACGAGGAGATGGTGCTGTCCGCCGACGAGAAGATCCAGGCCCTGGAGGAGGAGCTCTTCGAGGACCTGTCCAAGAAGGCCGCGGAGAACGTGACGGAGCTCATGGCGACCGCTCGCACGGCGGCCAAGCTGGACGTGGCCGCGAGCACGGCCGAGGTGGCCGTCAGGCGATCGTACACCCGGCCCGACGTGGATGGGAGCTCCATCGTTCGTATCCGTGGCGGAAGACATCCCGTGCTCGAGACCCTGATGGCCGAGGGGGAGTTCATCCCCAACGACACCGACATGGACGGTGACTCTATCCAGATCGCGCTCATCACGGGCCCCAACATGGCGGGCAAGTCCACCTACATGCGCCAGGTGGCCCTCATCGTCATCATGGCCCAGATGGGGGGCTACGTGCCCGCCATGCGGGCCGAGCTGGGCCTGGTGGACAGGGTGTTCACCCGGGTGGGCGCGTCGGACGACCTGGCCCGGGGCCAGTCCACCTTCATGGTGGAGATGATCGAGGCCGCGACCATCCTCAACTGCTCCACCGACCGGTCGCTGCTCATCCTGGACGAGATCGGTCGTGGGACGTCCACCTTCGACGGCCTCTCCATCGCGTGGGCCGTGGTGGAGTACATCCATGCCCACTCCCGGGCGAAGACCCTGTTCGCCACCCACTACCACCAGCTGACGGACCTGGACCGGATGCTTCCCCGGCTCAAGAACTACCACTTCACCGCCGAGGAGCGGGATGGCGAGGTGGTGTTCCTGCGCAAGGTCGTGGACGGCTCCACCGACCGGAGCTACGGCATCCAGGTGGCGGCCCTGGCGGGGCTGCCCAGGGAGGTGCTGGACAGGGCCAAGGACATCCTGGAGTCGATCGAGAGCAAGAACGCCATCACCGTTCAGGCGCAACGGGCGGAGGGGGGACCCCCCGCGGTCCAGACGGTGCTCTTCGACCTGGAGGGCAGGTCGATGGGCGAGGCGGCCCGGGCCGAGCCCAGCCCCATCGAGGAGGAGATACGGAACGTGGATGTCATGAACATCACGCCCCTCCAGGCCCTGGTGATGCTGAGCGAGCTCAAGGCCAAGCTGGCCGAGGACGCCGACGAAGGTGGAGGTGATGGAGATGGCTAGGGTCAAGGCCTTGGACAGGCGGGTGTACGAGCGCATCGCGGCGGGGGAGGTCATCGAGCGGCCCGCCAACGTGGTCAAGGAGCTGGTGGAGAACTCCCTGGATGCGGGGGCTCGGAAGGTGAGCACCGAGATCCGGGGCGGTGGCATCGAGCTCATCCGCGTCCGTGACGACGGCGCGGGCATGGAACGGGAGGACGCGCTCCTCGCCATCCAGCGCTACACCACGTCGAAGCTGGAGGACCTGGACGACCTGGAGGGCCTGGCCACCCTGGGCTTCCGGGGGGAGGCCCTGGCCAGCATCGCCGCCGTGTCAAAGATGGAGCTGGTCACCAAGACCCGGGAGGCGCGCACCGGCACCCGCATCCAGGTCCAGGGCGGCGAGGTCATCTCCGTGGACGAGGTGGGGGCCACCGAGGGCACCGCCATCGAGATCCGGGACCTGTTCTACAACGTGCCAGCGCGGAGGCGCTTCATGAAGGGTCCGGGACCGGAGGGGGCCAGGGTGACGGACGCCGTCCTGCGCCTGGCGCTGACCCGGCGCATGGTCCACTTCATCCACGTGGTGGCGGGAAGGGAGGTGCTCAACGCGCCTCTTGCCAGCAACCTCCAGGACCGTGCCGTGGCCGTGCTGGGCCGGGACGTGGCCCGCTACATGATACCCATAGTGGACCCCGACCCCGACGACCCCGTCGACGTGTCGGGCCTCACGGGAAAGCCCCAGCTGGCCAGGCCGAACAAGACCCAGCTCTTCGTGTCTGTGAACGGCAGGCCCGTGGACGCCCCCGAGGTGTCCGAGGCGGTGAAGGCCGCCTACGGGGAGATCCTGTTCCGGGGAAGGTGGCCAGTGGCCGTTGTGGAGGTGGGTGTGGACCCCGCCCGTGTCGACGTCAACGTCCATCCCGCCAAGAGGGAGGTGCTGTTCAGGGACTCGGAGCTGGTGGAGCGGGCGGTGGAGGAGGCCATCGGCTCCACGCTGGTCAATGCCGACCTGGTGACCGAGACCGCGCCACGGAGGACCGACGTCCCCCTGGACGTGGGCGCTGCTCCCGGTGAGGCCGAGGAGGATCTACCCTCCTTCGAGCCTGCCTCCGGCGAGCCGATGACCGGGAGCATCCAGATCGACCTGGCAGGAGGGGCTCTCGAGGAGGACAGGCTACGGGCCGCGGTGGATATCCGGCCGATCGTGGGCGAGAGTCCCGGGTGGGACGACCTGGGTCATGTACCCTCCTGGCTGGTCTCCCTGCGACCGGTGGGCCAGATCATGGACACCTACATCGTCTGCGAGGGAGAGGACGCGATGTACCTCATCGACCAGCATGCCCTGGCGGAGCGGTTGACCTACGAGTCGATCAAGGCGTCGGCGGCCCACGGGAGGCTCAAGCAGCAGACGGTGCTGGAACCCATCGCCCTTCATCCCACGGAGAGCCAGATCACACGGCTCGAGACCCGCAGGGACGCCCTGGAGTCGCTGGGCTTCTCCTTCTTCAATGCCGACGATGGTACGCTATACGTGAAGGCCCTGCCCTCGATGCTGGGCCAGAAGATGACCCAGGAGGAGGTGGACGTGCTGCTCCAGGACCTCCTGGAGGGGGAGGCATCGGGAACGGTGTCGGCCAAGGAGGAGGTCATCCGGTCGATGGCCTGTCACCTCTCTATAAGGGCCGGTCAGCGGTTGTCCCCCAAGCAGGTGGTGGGCCTCCTTCGGGGAATGGCGGGCTCGACGGACCCCCTGGCATGCGTCCACGGTCGTCCAACGGCCATCAGGGTGACGAAGGGCGAGCTGGAGCGGATGTTCAAGCGGACGGAGTGAACGTGGTCACTCCTTGTCCCTGAGTGTCTTGGCGGCATCCTTGAGGGCCTTACCGAGCATGGGATTGCGGGAGTCCTTCGCCAGGAGGTCGGCGTACTCGGACAACATATGCTCGTAGAATTGGATGTCGATGTCCCGGACACGTTCGAGGGCCTGGTCGCTCTCGTCGCGCAGGTCCGCCTGGCGCAGGCAGAGGCCCAGGAGGAACAGGGCGTCCCTGTGGTCGGGGATGGCTTCCAGCTGGAGCCGTAGGGGGGGTATCGCCTCGTCGACCTGGCCCAGCTCGATGAGGCAGCTGGCGTAGAAGAAGTAAGCGTGGCTGTGCTCCTCGCCCAGATCGCCGGCCCTGTGGTAGGCCTCGGCGGCCTCCTCGAGCTCGCCTAGACGGTAGTGACAGTGGCCCTTGAGGAGCCAGAAAAGGCTATCGGAGGGGTCGGCCTCGACCTGCTTGCAGGCGTAGTCCAGCGCCTCCCTGTTGGCTGCCTCGTCCTCCACGAGGGGGGCAGTGGAGATACTGTATAAAAATGTGCGCCTCTAGAATATCTGGGGAACCATAGCCTTCGGA
>JAUVEQ010000312.1 GCA_030594725.1 Methanobacteriota archaeon | reverse complement strand
GAACGTGGCCGCGCCCGTTGTGGACATGCTGTTCCCCCCAGGAACCGAGGGAACGATCCCGATCATCGCCGTGACCGGAACCAACGGGAAGACCACCACCTCCAGGCTCATCGCCCACATCCTCAAGATCACTGGCAAGACCTTCGGCATGTCGAGCACCGCTGGTGTCATAATCGGCAACGACAAGGTCCTATCCGGCGACTACAGCGGTCCCGAGGGTACCAATTTCGTGCTCAAGGAACCCAGCGTGGACGCCGCCATCCTGGAGGTGGCCCGGGGCAGCATCCTGCGGCGGGGTCTGGCCTTCGACGGGTCCGATGTAGGGGTCTTCATGAACGTCAGCGCTGACCATCTGGGCCAGGAGGACGTGGACACGGTGGAGGAGCTTGCCGAAGTGAAGGGCATCGTGGTGGAGACCGTCAAGGAGACAGGTCGAGCGGTGCTCAACGCCGAGGACCCACTGGTCGTGAGGTTCAAGGACACCATAAAGGCCAAGAGCATCCTCTTCTCCCTCGATCCCGACCTGCCCGTCCTCAAGGAGCACCTCGAGGCGAACGGGTCGGTCATGACGGTCATCGACGACACCATCGTCCTCCGGAAGATGGCCCTCGACTTTCCCATCGCAAGGATCATGGACGTTCCCATCACCTTGGAGGGAGTGGCCACCTTCAACATCGCCAACGCCCTGGCCGCAGCCGCGGCCTGCTACGCACTGGGCATCCCTGTAAAGGGCATCGAGAGGGGCCTCATCACCTTCAACCCCTCCACCAGCCAGAGTCGGGGAAGGATGAACATCATCGAGGTCTGCGACTACAAGGTCCTTGTCGATTTCGGGCACAATCCGGCCGCCATCGAGGCCCTCTCCGTGATCTTCCCCCACCTCTCCACGGGCAGGGTAATAGGGATGCACAGCGGGACGGGGAACCGGCGTGACGAGGACATCTTGGAGTTCGGGCGCGTCCTCGGTAGGACCTACGACCATATCGTGCTGATGGACTCGGACCCCCGGCGCAGGAAGCAGGGCGAGACGTCGGACCTGGTCGAGCGCGGCATCCTGGAGACGGGGTTCCCCAAGGGGGAGCTCACGGTGGTCCTGGATGTCAGGGACGCGACCCAGACAGCCCTGGAGATGGCCCAGGCCGGGGACCTGGTGGTCCTGCAATGCGATAACGTGGAACAGGTCCTTGAGGACGTGTTCGCATACAAGGAGGCCTGCGCCTCGGGGGATTGAGGCAGGCCACTGGAGCGATTACCATGGAAGAGGGGAGAGCCCGGGACATCAGCTCGGCCGTAGAGGCCTTGGAGGACGGGATGGTCCGCTTCCTGTCCGACCTCATCGCCCTCCCGTCCATCGGACCCTCCTCGGGGGGCGAGGGCGAGTGGGACCGCGTGGAGATGATAGAGGCCCGCGCCAGGGCCATGGGCCTCGACGACATCCAGCGGTTCGACGTGGACGACCCGTCCGTGCCTTCCGGAAAGCGGCCCAACCTGGTGGTCTGGTTCTGGAAGGACGCCGGTCGGATGGCGGATGGCCCCCGCCTGCTGGTGATCACCCACACCGACGTGGTCCCCCCTGGCAACCTGGACGACTGGACCGGTGACCCCTTCCGGGCAAGGGTGGAGGACGGCAAGGTCATCGGCAGGGGTGCCGAGGACAACGGTCAGGCCCTCACCGCCGCCCTCTTCGCCACCAAGGCCCTGCTGGACCTGGGCCTCCGGCCCGCCATGGACGTGGGCCTGGTGATGGTGGCCGACGAGGAGGTGGAGAACGCCAAGGGCATCGGCCACCTGGTGGGGGAGGGCTTCTTCCGGGAGGACGACCTGGTGCTGGTCCCCGACCACGGGGAGCCCGAGGGACGGCTTGTGGACGTCTCAGAGAAGGCCCTCGCCTGGGTCAAGGTCATCACCAGGGGTAGGCAGTGCCATCCCAGCATGCCCGCGAAGGGCATCAACGCCCACAGGGCGGCCATGAGGTTCGGCGTATCGGTGGACGAGACCCTTCACGCGAGGTTCGGCGCAGAGGACAGCCTCTTCGACCACCCCGTCTCCTCCTTCGAGCCCACCAAGAAGGAGGCCAACGTGGAGAACGTCAACATGGTACCGGGGGAGGACGTGTTCTACATCGATTGCCGGTTGCTGCCCCAGTACAAGATGGCCGACATGCTCGCGGAGATGAGGAGGGTGGCGGACCGGGTGGAGGCGGACACCGGTGCCACGATCACCCTGGAACCCGTCCTCGTGGACGAGGCGGCACCGCCGACCCCCGTGGACGCGCCCATAGTTCAGAGACTGCTCAAGGCCATCCAGGAGGTCCGCGGCAACGATCCCTACCCCGGGGGGATAGGCGGTGGGACCTGCGCCGCCCACCTGCGACGCGCGGGGCTCAACGCGGCGGTCTGGGAGACGGTGGCGAACATGGCCCACGCCCCCGACGAGTATGCCGTCGTGGCCAACATGGTCGGCGATGCCAAGGTGTTCGCCCATATGTTCCTGGACCAGGCCTGAACCCACCTGGGCAGGAAGTGTTAATACCCCTCGCACCCCTGGCATCGCCATGGAGTTTCGTGACGGTCTACCGAGGGAGCTGACCCCCCTCACGGACATCGACCTGAGGCAGTTGGCCGACACTTCCGATCCGCGGGACGTACATCTATCGGTGTACCTTCCGACGGCGAACCGTGGTGACGAGCAGCTCAACATGACCTTCGTGGCCTCCCGGGTCAAGGCCATCAGGAACGCCCTCGAGGGCGACATCGAGAGGGACTTCGAGGCGACCCTCGGCCAAGTGGAGGAGATGCTCTACCACAATCCCATCCCGGGGGAGAGGGGGAGGGTGATATTCGCCTCGGCGTCATCCTCGTTCTTCGTTGCCCACCGCATCGGGGTGGAGCCCCGCCGCAAGCTGGTCCTCGACAACTCCCCCTTCATACTCCCCCTGATGGAGATGAGGGACGACTACGAGGACTACGGCATCATCCTGATGGACTCAGACGAGGCCCGGGTCTACTCCGTGAGGTCCAAGGTCCTCGAGCAAGTCGGGTCCTCCAGCATCGACCTCATGAACCGCCACAAGAAGGGCGGTATGAGCCAGAAGCGGTTCAACCGCCTGCGGAGGGGCGCTATCGACGCCTTCATCTCCCAGATCGTCGAGGACCTCGAGGGACTGGAGGGTTTGGAGGGGATGAGGGGCCTCGTGGTGGCGGGACCTGGCAGCGTGAAGAAGAAGCTGGTTGATGCCCTTCCCAAGCACCTGCAGGGCAAGGTGATCGGGATGGTGGATGTATCCATCGATATCCCTCCGGGCCAGCTGTTGGCCCACGGGGAGGAGATCGCCTCGGCCCACGAGAGGGAAGGTGAGATGCTGGCCATCGGGGAGCTGAGGAGGGCCATCTTCAAGGAGGAGCTGGCCGCTATCGGTGTCAACGAGGTCCGGGACGCGCTGCTCCAGGGACGGGTCGAGACCCTGCTGGTCTCGAAGGGCCTGTCCATACCGGGATGGATCTGCGAGGACTGCAAAGGTATTCACGAGGGAGTCCCACCCGAGGGGACCTGCCCTGACTGTGGCGGACCGGTATCCGGAGCCGAGATCGTCAACGAGCTGGCCGAGCTGGTCGAGAGGACGGATGCTGAGATGGAGGTCGTGTCAGCATCCCCATTCCTGGAGTCCATTGGTGGCTTGGGCGCCATTCTCAGGTATTGACGGGGAGCGAAGTCCACGGATGCTCGCCCTATTCCCGTTTCATCACGAAGACGAAGTAGACGACGGCCATCAGGGCATGGGCTCCGACGTGCTGCCCGAGCATTACGAGATGGTGCTGGATGTGAGTGCCGGGCACGAGGGGGTCCGCTTCGTGCCGATCTCCTATTGGGGCTTTCTTCTTCGGACCACAGCAACGACCACGAGAAGGACGACGGCCAGGATACCTAGGGCCAGAACGATCAGGGCATCGTTCCCGTACCC
>JAUVEQ010000380.1 GCA_030594725.1 Methanobacteriota archaeon | reverse complement strand
GACCCCTGAGATCAACCTCCTGCCTGCCCGTCCTGACACCACATCGACCCTCCAGATCGAGTTCGTAAGAGGCGCTCATGATGTGGAGAGCACCGGTCTCACGTACAGGTACCTGTGGTACCTCGACGGGGAGCTGCAGCCACTCCTGGTCGCTGATAGCGTCGATGCCTCTCTTACTCAGAAAGGCCAGAAATGGTCTGTAGAGGTGAGAGCCTCGGACGGGGAGGACGAGGGCGCACCTGCCCTCGCCGAGAGGGTCATCGAGAACGCAGCCCCACGCATCAAGAACCATCTCCCGAGCCCCGAGATTGAAGAGGACTCTGTGGATTCGGACTGGTTGGACCTGTCCACCGCCTTCGAGGACCCTGACGGGGATCCTCTCACATGGTCCATCGGTTCGACCCCTGAACATATCACCGTCGAGATAGACCCGATAACGGGCAAGGTCACACTCACGCCGGAGGCAAACTGGTACGGAGAGGAGAACATCACGTTCAGGGCCTCGGACGGGGAGTTGCGCTCCGAGCAGAACGTCACGGTCACCGTGACCCCGATAAATGACATCCCATGGTTCGCAACGGTGAACGGTAAACCCGTTGGTGACGGACCCATCGAGATCACCATCAAGCAGGGCGAACTGCTCTCCATCGATGTGGTGGTCATCGACCCTGAGGGGAATGAGCTCGTCTTCGACGTGAACACCACCCTCTTCGAGGTCGACGGCTCCACCGGCGCCATCAGCTGGCAGCCGGAGAACGACCAGGTGGGAACGCTTAGGTTCGGCATGACCGTGTGGGATGTAGTAACACCCTCCGAGAAAGTAACGCTGGACTTCATCGTGGTCGTGGAGAACGAGAACGACCCGATGGACGACCCCCGGATAACCACTCCCTCGAACGGAGCCAGCTTCGAGGAGGACATCCTGTTCTCGCTGATAGCCATCTGCACCGACCCGGACACGATCTACGGCCAGATCCTGAATTTCAGCTGGTCCTCCAACATGTCAGGCCACCTGGGCTTTGGCCCCAGCCTGAACATCGCCCTTACCGACGTGGGCACCCACGTCATCACCCTCACCGTCACCGATGGGGACCATCAGAAGATGACCACGGTCAACGTCATCATCACTGAGAAGGCCGATGTGACCCCCCCGCCACCACCGGACGACAACGGTGGCACCGACGAGCCCTTCAATTACGCCATCATCCTGGGGATCGTCATCGCGCTGGTCGTGGTAGGTGCGTTGCTCTTCGTTGTGAAGACGAGGAAGAGGACCGAGGAACTGGAGACCGCCGACGAGGAGGAGTACAAGCGGGAGCACATGGAGCGTGCCCATGTGGCTGTCAAGGCTGCCGCCGACGCCCTGGAGGCGGGCAAGGGCGAGGAAGTAGTCACGGACGTACCCCTGCCAGAGCTGGAGGAGATCGACGTCGAGTCGACCTCCACGCCCCAGATGTCCCTCTCGATGGAGGCCAAGAAGACAGAGGCCGCCTCTGCCCAGACAATGGCGCTCTTCGGCGCGGCGGCGACGGCCGAGCCCGCGATGTCCGAGGAGGAGCAGGAGCAGCTCAAGCTTGACAACCTCAAGCGGAACTACCAGAACGCCATCGGCCGGCTCCCGTACGGCATCCCATCCAAGGAGCTTCAGGATTGGGACTGGGTCGAACTGGCGGGTGCCCTGGCCACCGGTGAGAAGCGCAATACTCCCGACGGTCGGGAGACCACCGAGATCGACGGTCGATGGTACTACTCCGATGCCAAGGACACTGGTTCATTCCTGAAGGAGCACGGGGCCAAGAAGAAGGTCGAACCCAAGAAGGGAGCCGAGGTGACCACCGACAAGACGGCGTTGCTCGCCAAGCTGGAGGAGCGCTTCATCCTGGGGGAGATCTCCGAGGAGACCTACAAGAAACTTGTCGATAAGTACAACGAGGAGTAGATCTCTGGCTATTCATCATATCATAAAGATTAAATCGGACTACGTTCTTTGCATCTCAACACATAGGAGGGTTCCGTTTGGGGAACCAATTAATAGTACTGTTCGTTATTTTTATGCTAAGCCTTGGTCCGTTAGCCCAGATCAGCGGTTCGGATGGAGATGGCTCTGACCGAGGGCCAGGACCCCTGGATTCATCCGAGGTCTGGACCGATTCCCTTGCCGATATGAGCAATGTTTACATACCGGGTGCAGGTCTTGTCGGTGTGGAGGTCGCCGGTGGGGAGGCCCGTCTGAAGGCCGGGGAGACCGAGGGATGGATCGCCTCATCCATAATCACCTCCAAGCCCGGATACAAGTACGACTTCGTGCTCCTGGAGGCGACCGTTCCCGGTAACAGCAGCGTCCAGATCTCCATTCTCAACGCCACTGAAGAAGCTAGTGAGATCGGGTTCGCCAACGAGACCATCGGTGGATTCAAGAAGATCAATGGTACATACTTGTCGATCGATTCAATAGGTCCGAATATGTATCCAGATATCCGAATCCAGGTTAACCTGATCGCCGATGGGACGGACCGACCGACCCTTCAGGCCTGGTCCCTCTACTTCGTTCCCCTCGATGAGTGGAGGGACGATTTCATCACCGATGACAAGATGTCCGCGGTAGGGGGCATCAACGTCACTGAAGGCACGGTGGAGCTCAATCTTTCTGACCTGGGGACCACCCACGGTTCGAGCCATTACGATCCGTACCCGCCCCTGGTGTTCTCCCGGCAACCGAACGGAGGGGACAAGTTCAACGCCTTCTATACCAACTCGGCAGGGACGGGGTACGATGACTCGGTCCTGGTCACGTGCAAGGGCAGCCGGGACATGGTGTTCGAGGACCTGAACAGGGACGGCTACCTGGACCTCATCATGGCCAACTGGGAGCTGAACGACCTGCTGGTGCCGTCCCAGATCTACTGGGGGGACAGCTCCGGGAAGTGGACCCAAACGGGGGCGACCGACGTCAAATCCGAATGGGTCTACAGGATGGCCACGGGGGACGTGGACGGCGACGGGGACCTGGACCTGGTCTTCGCCAACTACAACTATGCGGGTGTGA
>JAUVEQ010000248.1 GCA_030594725.1 Methanobacteriota archaeon | reverse complement strand
GGTGCTGTCCGCACTGCCCGGCGTGGTGCTGGAGGAGTTCCCGGAATCCCGCCAGCTGGCCCGATGCTGCGGCGGGGGTGGAGCCCTCCGCGCCTTCGAGCCCGGCAAGAGCCTGGAGATCGGCGCGCAGCGGTTGGACACCCTCGTGGAGGGCATCGACGTGGTCGCCTCTGCCTGCCCCTCGTGCAAGGGCAACCTGCGTCTGGCCGCCGCGAGGAGGGCCCGCGACGGCGGCACACGGCTCAGGGTCCAGAACATCTGCGAGGTCGTGGCCTCTCGCCTCGATGGAGGTGCTCGCTGATGGCGGGTGAAGGTCTCCGCGCCCGGATCGCCGTGATCCTGGAGCTGGCCGGGGTTGACGCCTGCATCCAGTGCGGGCGATGCACCGCCACGTGCCCGGCTGCCCTGCCCTCGTCCCTCCGGGCGAGGGAGGTGGTGAGGGCGGTCCAGGACGGGGACATGACGGTGGTCACGGACCGTGACGACATCTGGCACTGCACTACCTGCTTCAGCTGCCAGGAGAGATGTCCCAAGGGCGTCCAGGTCACCCAGGCGATTCTCTGGCTGAGGGGCGAGGCCGTGGCCCTTGGCCGCTACCCGGCACCTCACACCGCGGCGCTGGCCGAGATATCCCGCACGGGCAACATCTTCCCCCTCGAGGCCGAGATCAGGGCCGTGCGGGGACAACTCTCCCTGCCCCTCGACCCTCCCGACTGCGCCCACGACCCGGAAGAGCTGGCAGCCTTCCATAGGTTGCTCGAGGTGCTGGCGTTCGAGGACCTGGCACCGGAGCGGCGGCCTTACGCTGGAGAGGACACCGGAGAGAACACCGGCGAGGACACCGGGGAGGACACCGACGAGGGGTCCGGGGGAGGTGAGGGGTCATGACCGAGAGGTTCGCCTTCTTCCCCGGTTGCATCTCCATCAACCTGTACCCGTCCATAGACCGGGCGACGCGGCTGGTCATGGCCGAGCTGGACTACGAACTGGTGGACATGCCCTTCGCGTGCTGTCCACCCCCGGGTGTGCTGCGCAGCTACGACGAGCCGACGTGGACCACCCTGGCCGCGCGGAACCTGGCTGTTGCGGCCCGGGAGGGGCTGCCATTGCTCACGATATGCAACGGCTGCTTCGGCTCCCTCCACGAGGCCTCCGCCCGCCTCTCGGAGGACGTGGAGCTCCGCGAGGAGGTGGTGTTGGCCCTGCGGGAGGCGGGGATCGAGGGAGCCGCGGAGGTCGCTGATGTCAAGGTGCTGCACATCCTCGACCTCCTGGGCACCCCAGAGGCCCGCGACCGGATCTCCGATCGTGTGGTCCATCGCCTGGGGACACCGGTGGCCGTGCACTACGGGTGCCACTACCTGCGGCCCTCGACCAGGACGGGTCGGGACGTGGAGGACCCCCGGGTCCTTGATGATCTGGTGGAGATCGCCGGTTTCAAGAGCGTGCCGTTCCCCCAGAAGCTCTCCTGCTGCGGTGCTGGAGGCGGGGCCTGGTCAGGGCAGGAGGCCACATCCCTCTCGATACTGGAACGGAAGCTGGGTGAGATGTCCTCCGCGGGAGCCGAGGCCGTGGTAAACGTGTGCCCCTTCTGTCACCTCCAGTTCGACCAGGGACAGCGGCGACTGGGCAGGGGCGTCCCGTCGGTCCCGTCGGTGCACCTCAGCCAGCTCCTCGGCCTTGCCTTCGGCATGAAGGACAAGGCCCTGGGCCTCCACACCCATCTCGTGCCCGCCAGGGGCCTGGCGAAGGCCGCCCGCAGCGCGAGGGCCGATGACCGTAAATAGGCTCAACACGATTGTCCCCCGAGGCATGCGGCATGATGCAGCGTCACGATGCTCCAGATGGTGATGTGGGGAGCCTGTCCTCCGAGGACATGGACGACCTGTTGGCGGCCGGAGAGGATGGAGGACCGGGGGTCCCCCGGGGCCGTCTGGTCGTGCTGGAGGGTATCGATGGGACCGGCAAGTCCCACGTGTCGAGGCGTGTCGTCGAGCACCTGGAGGCCCGGGAGGTCAGCGCCATCGTCACCTCCGAGCCCACCGACGGTGCCGTGGGCCGCCTCATCAAGAAAGTGACCGAGGTGGGCGTGGACCCCTACACCGAGCTCTTCCTCTTCATGGCCGACCGTGCCGACCACGTCCAGTGGATAGCCGCCCGCATGCGGGAGGGCAACTGGATCGTATGCGACCGCTACGCCATGTCCTCCGCGGCCTACCAGGGAACTTACCTCGAGGAGGAGTGGGAGACCAAGGGGCGGGACCCGGTGGCATGGATAATGGAGATGCATCGTCCTTGGTGGATCGAACCCGACCTCACCGTGTTGATCGTGGACGACATCGACCGATGCCTGGACCGTGTGGACAAACGGGGGCCGGCCACCAAGTTCGAGCGAAGGGACTACCTGGAGCGTGTGCAGGCGAACTACCTCCGCATCGCCGAGACGTCCGACGGCGTGATCGTGCTGGACGACCCGGACCTTGATGACCTGACCGAGGGGGTACTGGGCCGGGTCGAGGCGCTCCTTGGAAAGGGTCTGTAGGACAAGGGGCTGCCCATGGAAGATGAGCCAACGCTTGGTGATGCGTCCGGGGGCCTCGTTCCTCCAATGGTGACGTACATCGCCCTGGCAGCCCTCCTGGCCCTGACGGCCACCATGGCCCTTTGGGAGTACTCCGCAGGCATCTACTACGTGACAGTGGTGGCGTGGCTGGTCGTGGCAGCGGGGCTGGCCACCACGCCCCTGTTCCGCCGCATGTCCAAGCTGGATGGCCTCAGGTTGACGACGATCGTCCTCCTGGCCGCCCTTGCCATCCGCTTCCTCATGCTGTTCCAGGACGCCATCCTGACCAACGACATCGTGGCCTTCGTGACCCGCGGCCAGAGGTACCTCGATGGCGGGATCCCGTACACCGAGGACTTCCAGGTCAACAAACCCCCTGCCTACCTCTTATTGGCCGCGGGCATGGGGGCAACAGTCGGACCCTCCCTGGTCGGGACCCGTGCGGTCATGTGCATCGTGGATGCCGTCGTGGCGGTCCTGATATTCTGGATGGGCGAGGAGCGTTTCTCCAGGTCCTTCGGGCTCTTGGCCGGACTGCTGTATGCCATCAACCCCATCTCGGCCGTCTCCATCGGCATCTCGGGTCACTACGACCCCTGGGTGGTGGCGTTCACGATGGGGGGAGTATGGATGATGTTACGGGGATGGAGGGGGTGGGCCTCCCTGCTCCTCGGCATGGGCTTCGCCCTCAAGCTCTACCCCATCGTGCTGCTGCCCTGGGTACTGCTGGATGAGCGGAGCTGGCCCAAGCGGTTACTCTACGTTGGCGTGTTCACCCTGCCGATGGTCGTGTCCTGGATACCCATGCTGGCCCAGAACCCTGACGCCCTTTCGTTCTACCTGGACTACCAGGACAGCTGGATCCCGAAGAAGGGCATCGCCCACGGCATCGCCGTGATGGCAGGCTGGGACCTGGATTCGGCCGCGGCGGGCAACGCCGCGAGGGCCGTGGAGTACGTGTTCTACGGTCTCCTGGCCGCCATGTTCATCGACTGGCTCCGCCGCCGCCAACTGGCACCGGGGGAACACCTTCTCGACTGGTTCCGGGTCGTCACCGGCGGGTTCTACGTGCTCTACGGCTTCATCCTGATCGCCGGTGTGATCGAGTACGAGATCGACCTGGGGCTCGACCCGCGCACGTTCGGCATCGTCCTGGGTGTCATCTACTTCATCCTGGCGGGGATCGGCCTCTGGTGGCTGTGGACCCGATGGTTGCCGGGGGAGGTCGGGTTCAGCGAGGCCGACCAGTTCATCATGCTCGCGGCCATGTCCGTGAACCTCCTGCTCCTCAGCTCCGCCCAGTACAATGTCTGGTACCTGCTGTGGCTCCTTCCCCTTGTCCTGCTGGTGCGCTCAAGGCGGATCAGGGATGCCTGGAACGGCCTCCTCGTCTGGAACGCCGAGGGGAGCGGCTTCAGCATCATCCCCGGTTCCGGGCTCTGACCCCTCATCGCCCCCTTCCTCGTCCGTGGTGTCCTCGCCCAGTATGTCCCCCGCCTTCACGCCGGAGATCGCCATGGCAGCGGCTCCCAGGGGCAGCGAGATCCAGACGGAGGTCATCACGAACAGCAGACCGGCCGTGGTGGACAGTGTCGGGTCGACCCCCGCGAGGATGCAAATGGCGGCGATGGCGGTGCTCGAACCCGCGCCAAGGGGGATGAGGAGGGCGGCGAAGGACGCCAGGCAGACCGCCACGATCACCAGCTCCGCGCTGATGTTGTAACCCAGGGCCCAGAAGACCAGCCAGAGCCTGAGGGCCTCGTTGAGCCAGATGACGATGGTGAGACCCGTGGCCGCCATCGCGGGAGCCCGATTGCTGGCGATCTCGCGGGTACCGGTCTCGAAGGTGCCGAGGAAGCCCGATGCCTTCTCCTCCCATCGGTCGATCCGCTCGATCTCCATGCGATTCCGAAGGCGTCGGAACGCCCATGCGGAGAGCCTCCGCATCCCCTTGGGATAAAGGAGCAGTAGTATGATCGTTCCCATGAAGAGCGCCACGATTCCAATGGACAGGAACAGGGTGTTCTGCGCCTCCGACGAGATCACGCCTAGGAGGAGGACCAGGCCTATCACGGCCAGGCTCAGTGTCACGCTGGTGTCGATGGTCTTCTCAAGGAAGATGCTGGCCATGCCGTGGCCCATGGGGTAGTCCGTTCCCGTCTTGACCATGTAGGCGCGTACGGGCTCCCCCGAGACGCGACCTGGGGTTGAGTTGTTGATGGCCATCCCGATAA
>JAUVEQ010000257.1 GCA_030594725.1 Methanobacteriota archaeon | reverse complement strand
CCACACGCCGCAGAACGCGCAGGGCGTCTCGGCAAGGCCCAGGGCTGCCACCGCGTCCATCGTCGCGCCCTGCTCCTCCTCGACGCTGGTGAGGACCCACGGGAGGTCGTGCTCCGCGCAGTACCTCTCCACCATGGGGATGGAGAGGTCCCGGTATCCCACGATGCCCTCGTCGACGGTGATCACGACGATGCGGGTGTCACGACGGGGCTCGAGGGTGACGCGGAGGATATCCAGGCAGGTCATGGAATCCTTGCCGCCGGAGCATGCCATGGCGATGGTGCCCCCGCCGGACAGGTCCGCCTGCTGGCGGATGGCCTTCTGGACCCTCTTCTCGGTGAGCTCGATGAAGTGCTCGCCGCAGAGGTGGCGGCCGGCGTGGCGCAGGTACGTGACGGCGGGTGCTCCGCACTTGTGGCAATCGGCCATCGGAATGCCTACCAACTAGTCTGTTAATAGAGATTCCCATTGGCCACCGGCAGTTCCTTCTCGAACTCGCCCCATGGATGATGCACCCTTATCGAGATGGGGAAGTTCCCCCGGATGCTCTCGGTCACGATGCAGAACTCGGTGAAGTGGCCAAGGCATCGCTCGAAGGCCCTCCGGTGCTCCTCGGCCACCCTTACCGTGATCTCGATCTCCAGCCCGCTGACCCTCCGCAGTCGCTTCTCCACCCGCTGGAGGTGGGTGGTCGCCCTGGTCGACAGGTCCTCCACGGGCACCCGCACCTTGTTCAGGCAGAAGACCAGGCTGGCCGTCAGGCAGTAGCCGGCGCCCCCCGTGAGCAGGCTCACCCCCTCGGGACCCCACGGCTCCCCCTCTCCCAGGGGCTCGGGCTCGTCCATCACCAGCTTGCCCGACTCGCTTACGAACCTGGCGGTGAAGTTGTAGCCACCCTTGTGGTCCAGCTCCACCACGTGGTCGGCGAGCCCAAGGTCCAGGCCGCCCGCATCGGAAGGCATGACATCGTCCTCCCGGCCATTACATCTCCAGGGAGAACTCCCTCATGTCGAAGTAGAAGCCGTTGGCGGCGTAGTAGTCGTACTCGGCCTCCAGCACCTTCTGGTGGCCCGACTCGATCTTCACCAGGTGCTCGAAGAAGCTCTTGGCGTCCGGGGCCGGGGCGGTATCCGCGGCCTCCTGGTAGTACTTGACCGCGGCCTCCTCGGTCTCGGCCGCAACCCGCAGGGCGTCAAGGTCGTTCAGGCTCTCGGCCCGGTCCACGCCCCGCTTGAAGATGGGGGCGGTCTCGGAGCAGGAGGCCTCCTCGTCCACCTCGTCGAAGTCCACGTCGCACTCGATGTACTCCATGGCGGTATCGTAGTCCATGTACACACAGCCGTCGGCGTAGGCGCATGAGACCTGCTCGAGGACCCGGACGTGCTCCACCTCCTCCTCGGCGAGGCGGTCGAACATCTTCTTACCCAGCTCCGACCGGGTCTTCTTGGACAGGGTGCGGTAGAAACCGTAGCCCTCCCACTCGGTGGCGATAGCGACCTTCAGGACCTCTTCCATGTCGAACTCGGCGGACTGCATTACAAGCACCGGGCATCGGAGTGTGGAACGTCGATATATAAATTGGGCCGTACGGGTGGGGGCCGACCCTCGACACCGCAACGGTCATAATCCCCCTCGCCATACCGGTCCTCCATGAGATGGACCCGAGGCGAGTTCGCCGTCGTTGACAACCAGACCCTGATCGACGTGGACGCGGTGCACGACTTCCTGAAGGGCTCGTACTGGGCCAAGGGCCGTTCCAAGATGGTGGTCCAGCTGGCAATGGAGCGCAGCCTGGCCTTCGGCCTCATCCACGAGGACCGCACCATCGGGTTCGCCCGGGTGATCACCGACTTTGCCGTGGTGGGCGTCATCGAGGACGTCTACGTGCTGCCCGAGTTCCAGGGCAAGGGCCTGGGCTCGTTCATGATGGATTGCCTCATGTCCCATCCCGCCCTGGCGGGCCTGGAGCTCTACACCGCTTCCCGCAAGGCCCGGGGTTTCTACGAGCGCATGGGCTTTCACGCACTGGACGACCCCGGGGAGTACATGCGCCGGACCTGATCCGCAGCCCCCTAAATATTACGCTCCCGGGGCCCGATATGGCCCGACTTTTCACACCGTGAGCATCACGGCCGCGAATCGGACCGTAAGTGCTTATGAACCCCGGTTCCGATAGAAGGGACGACGGGTCCCCAGCAAACCCGAACCCCCCCCAAATGAGTTATTATCCAGCAAGGAAAGCCTCAGGACTTTCTTCAGGTCAATGCCCCCCTTACTGACCTGGACCCTCTCTCCTTTTGGGGCCCGTCTCCCAAGGTCCAGCCTGGGCCATGTTGCCACTGCGGGCCCCCGGGGAGGTCAGTACTTGACCTTGATCTGCTTGCCGACCTCGTGGGCGGCCTTCATGTGGGTGCTGAGCTGGACCAGGGGTTGAAGTACCCGGGGGTCGCTGATGCCCTCCCGCTTGGACCGCTCGATCCCCCGATCGAGGAATATGGCGAAGCCGCCGGTGGCCTGGACCGGGACCGGACCCAGCATGAGCAACGTCATCAACTGGTCGGTATCAAGCACGATCCTGGAACCGCCCACCTCCACCTTGATCGCCTTGGCCGACTTGTTCTCGTAGTAGGCGGGGCCCATCTTCCTGATCCTGTGGGCCGGGGACTTCTTGCCCTTGGGGTTGGCCCTGACGATCCCCATCACCATCCTGTGACCCGGGTTGCCATCGGGACGCTGGAGCGCCTCGACCCCGGTGGTCAGCAGGGCGGATTCCATGTGGGCATTTATGGGGTAGCGGATCTCCATGTGGCAACCGAAGGCGGCCTCGGGTCCGACCCCGGCCTTGTCCGCCGCGGCGTTGGCGGGACAGCTCATGCAATCGCTGAGGAAGTAGTCCAGCTCCGAGAGTTCCTTCCGGAGCTTTGCCTCGGGGGTCTCCATGCTTCCCGTTGGGACCTCGAGGATCTGGGCGGTCTCCAGGGTGCCCGGGCCCTTCTTGGGGATATTCTCCCTGGCCTTCTTGACCAGCTTCATCAGGCGCTCTTCTCCCATCTCCTTCTTGGGACGGCAAGGTAGGTCGATCAGGTACTCGATGCCCATGGTATCACCATTGAGGTCGTCGGCGGTCTGGAAGGTGATTATTCAGCATAAGTGTTGTCATTCCCACACACTACATGAGGACTTCGCCGACCGATTTATTATCCATTTCGGCCATTTCCACGTCGCGAGGAGGCGATGAAGATGAGGTACAAGCTACTGGGAAAGAGCGGACTGCGGGTCTCGGAGATGGCCCTGGGCACCATGACCTTCGGCACCGACTGGGGATGGGGCGCCGACAGGGAGGAGAGCAAGCGCATCTTCGACGCCTATGTGTTGGCCGGCGGCAACTTCATCGACACCGCCAACCGCTACACGGACGGCACCTCGGAGCGCTACGTGGGCGAGTTCATCGCCGAGGACCGGGACCGCTTCGTGGTGGCGACCAAGTACACTATCACGAACCGTGACGGAGACCCGAACGCCGGTGGCAACCACAGGAAGAACCTGGCCCTCTCCCTGCGCCACAGCATGGAGAGGCTCGACGTCGATTACGTGGACCTGCTCTGGGTCCACATGTGGGACCGGACCACTCCCCTGGAGGAGACGATGCGTGCCCTGGACGACGTGGTGAGCTCCGGCAAGGTCCACTACGTGGGTATCTCCGACACACCGGCCTGGGTCGTGGCCAGGGCGAACACCATCGCCGAGCTCCGGGGCTGGACCCGGTTCAACGCCCTGCAGATCAAGTACAGCCTGGTGGAGCGGACGCCCGAGCGTGACCTGCTCCCGATGGCGAGGGAGCTGGACCTGGCCGTCACCCCCTGGGCGATAGTCGGCGCCGGCGTACTCACGGGCAAGTACACCCGGGAGGATGGCACCACCGGCGACGAGCGCCTGCTCACGGAGGAGGAGCGGGCCCGGGTCGCCCTTTCCGACAGGAGCCTGGCCATCGCCAGGGAGGTGGACGCGGTGGCGGCCGACGTGGGCTGCACCTCGTCCCAGGTCGCCATCTCGTGGATGCGCTCCCGTCCCGGCGTCATCGTCCCGATACTGGGCGCCAGGTCCCTCGACCAGATGGAGGACAACCTTGGCGCACTTGACGTGGACCTCTCCGGGGACCGGCTGGATCGACTTGACAGGGCGAGCGCCATCGAGCCGGGCTTCCCCCACGACTTCCTGGAGGCGCCCTTCGTGCGCAACCTGATGTACTCTGGGGAATGGGACAACATCGATGACCACAGGCCCCACTGAGATGAGGGCGCCCACATATCGGCTCTCAGAGCCAGGTTCAGGCCTTCCTGCGCATCATGCTCTTCCATGCCGAACTCCTCCATGAGCTGGCGCATGTAGGAGAACAGGGCGAAGCGTCCGCACATAATGAACCCCGGGAGCCCCAGAAGTTGGGGGGGGTAAGTAGTTTCTCCGGGAATCTCGGGATGTGCGAACGACCTCGACCCGAGGATCTGAGAACTGGACCACGACCGATCAGGGTCCCGGAATCCACCGGGACCCGTTGGTAGTGACCATTGTCAGGGGCAGTTCAGAGGAACGGTATCCTCAGTCGGGACTTGGTAGGTCGGGCCAACTTGGTCCTCAGGGCGAGGGGGTCTCGCGCCGGCTTCTTCGGCCTCTCCTCCCTGCC
>JAUVEQ010000129.1 GCA_030594725.1 Methanobacteriota archaeon | reverse complement strand
CGAGGGCCAAGGAGCTACTGGCCGAGGGTGCTGGTGCCGACGAGTTCGTCCGCGCCGATTCCGGGAAGAACGGTGGAGATTGGCTCTGATGAGATCCATCTCGTGATGTTCATCTGAGCGTCCATCCGTACAAAGGTATTTATCCGCCCACTGTGGATTTTGGCCGGATATGACGGGGAGCCCGGACAGCGCGAAGGAAGAGGATATTGGTAAGGACCATATCCACACCGACATCGCATCGCTGAGCGACGAGCCTGATGACTTCGAAGTCCCAGAGGAGGGGCCGAAGCAGGCGGGACGCAAGATAAGTTGGGGACTTATCAGGAGGACCGCACCGGACCTCTACATCGTCTCCATCGTCATCCTGATCTTCGGGTTCGCGGTGGTGCTCAGCGTCCCCATCTCGATCCTGACGGGCACCCAGATCCCCGGGATCCCTCCCGAGATGCTCGCCCTCGGGAGCACGCTGATGCTCCTCATCGGTATACTCATCATATTCCTGAGCTTCCGCCTCATCCGCAGGGAGAAGGAGGCGTGGACGATGACCATGCTCCTGCTATCCTTCGCCCTCGTTGCCGGGGTCGTCCAGGGCACATTCACCAGCATCACCACCGCCGCTTTGGTCATCCTGCTGATGGCGTACCTCTGGCTGAGACGCGGTCTGTTCACCGTCACCACCAAGTACGGCTTCGGACCCCGGCAGACCCTGGCCTTCGCCGCCCTGGCGATGGTCATCTTCGTGGGGGTCATCGGCACGATGTACCTCAGCGATCATGGCGGGTACTTGGATGCCCAGGGCAACGGGATAGACACCTACACCGATGCCCTCTACTACACTCTCGACACCATCACCACCCTGGGTGGCTCCAGCTACGAGCCCCAGGACGATGCCAGCAAGTGGTTCACTATAGGCCTCATGGTGATGGGCATCACAGCATTCCTCGGCGCTGTCGGCGTGCTGTTCGGACCATATATCGAGCGCAGGCTCATGGGAGTTGTTGGCGTGCTTTCAAGAATACAGGAAACGCCCCTCAAGGACCACATCCTTGTATGCGGGCATAGCAGCGAGACGGACCTACTCATCGATTTCCTCAAGGAGCGTGGCCAGGCCTTCGTGGTGGTCACGAGGGAGAGGGATTACGTGGAGTCCCTCCAGGAGGAGAACGTCAACGTCGTCCTGGGCGACCCAGCAACGGAGGAGCCCCTGCTGTCGGCCAAGATAGAGACGGCCAAGACGCTGGTGGCCATCCACGAGGACGATGCGGAGAACGCCTTCATCGTCATCACCGCCAAGGAGATCCGACCCGATATCTTCATCATCGCCATGGCCAGCCTGCCTGAGAACATCCCCAAGCTCAAGAAGGTTGGTGCGAACAACGTCGTGGCACCGTCGGTGATAGTGACCAGGTACATCGGCCGAACGGCACTGGAGGGACGCCCGGTCGAAGGTCCGGAATGCTGATCCCACGACCTCATCGATGAAGCGTTCGGCGCAGGACCGATTCAGACAGGTACGACCATGATATCGAATTGAATGGCCCCGTCCGGATGGTCCGGGTCCGTGGGCAACCCGTCCGTCTTCCCATCGGTGACATCATCGGTGGTGTCTCCCTTCCACGTTCCCAGGATCAGGTCATAGGTGATGTCGCAATCCAGGTCGTCGGAGAGGCCGTCCACATCCAGGTGGTCGTCGGCGTTGAGCCCGCTGGATTCTGCGGTGTCGTTCTCCCATAACGATATGGTGATAGTGACCTCCCACAGGTCGTCGGGTATGTCCACCAGGATCGTGAGATTGAGGGCGGTATCCTCCTCGGACGTGACGATGGTCTCGGACCACACCTCGATCCCCGCCACATATATCTTGAAGTAGAGCTCGTAGGGCCTGCCCACCATCGGGTTGTCTATGGCGCCCTCGATCATGTGGTCGTGGCTCACGCCGATCTGGAAGATCGTGATGTTGATCGCCACGTTCTTCAAGGGAGCCACATCGTGACCGTCCAGCACACCGTCTCCGTCTGTGTCGGGGTTGGAGATGTTGGTACCGGCAATGTACTCCTCCAGGTTGGTGAACGCGTCCCCGTCCATATCGGAGTCGGCGTCAACATCGCTCAGGGGGTTGAGGCCCCACCATCGCTCGAACCAGTCGTCCATGCCATCGCCGTCGGTGTCGGCGTCCACGGGCGAGGTCCCGGCCATGTGCTCCTTGTGGTTGTTGAGGCGGTCCCCGTCCGGGTCCTCCACGGCATCCTCGGCATCGTTCGGGTCCAGCCCGAAGAAGATCTCGTAGCCGTCGCCCATGCCGTCGCCGTCGGTGTCCCCGTTCCAGGGGTCGGTACCGTTCCAGTACTCCTGGCGATTGGTTAGGATTTCCTCGGCCTCCAGCTCCCCACTGTAGTCCGCATCCCAGTTATCGCCGTCGGGGTTATCGTCGGCATCGTCCACCAGGGGGTCGGTGCCCCATTCCACCTCCCAGCCGTCCGGCATCCCGTCGCCGTCGGTATCGGGCTCGTTCGGGTCGGTCTGGGCCAGGAACTCATCCGTCCCTTTGAGACCGTCCCGGTCCTTGTCCAGGTCGGCGTCGAGGGGGTCGAGGGGCATCATGCCGTGCTCGACCTCGTAACCGTCCGAGATGGTGTCGTTGTCGCTGTCCGGATTGCCGGGGTCCGTGGAGTTCCAGTACTCCTCGAGGGTGGTGAGACCGTCGCCGTCGTCATCGAGGCCAGCGTTGGTCGCGTTGGTGGCGTCCACACTGTACTCCACCTCCCAACCGTCGGGGATCCCGTCACCGTCGGTGTCGTCCGCGTTGGGGTCGGTGCCGTTCTTGTACTCGTCAAGGTTGGTCAGACCGTCATCGTCGAGATCGAGCTTGGCGTCCGTTGCGTTCTTGGAGTTGAGACCGTTCCGGGATTCCCACTTGTCGGGGATTCCGTCGTTGTCGTCATCAGGGTCGTCCTCGTCGTAGATCCCGTCCCCGTCGTGATCGTCGAAGGAAAGGCACCCCGATAGCGGGGCCATTGCTAGAAGTAGCATTACTGTGAGTGGAAGTGTGAGCCTCCTCATGTGCATCCCATCTGCTTATATGAGGAGTATGGATAATAAAGGTTCGCCATCTGGCCGGTCCAATGGCCCCATGCGATATCTTTATCAGAAGGGAGTGGTTTGGGCCCTCCGAGCTCCCGTAGTGTAGTCCGGCCAATCATGTCGGCCTTTCGAGCCGACGACTCGGGTTCGAATCCCGGCGGGAGCACTCTCTTTACCACATCCTGTCACAGCTTCCACACCCGCACCTATGGCCATGCATATGAGTGGGATATGTTCGCGATAATCCTCATATAGCCGCACAACACATCGAAGAGAAAAGCGGCGATTGGAGATTCGAATGGCACTCGAGGGGGGTGGATATGGAATCCAGAAGGTCCCAGATGACTAAGGGCGACTTCGGCTTTGCTGCCATTTACAGTCCCTTGATCGTAATCGAGTTCGTTGTGGCGTTCTTCTTCTACCAGAACTACTACGGCCTGACCGTCGTCATGTACACGGGGCTGGCGGTCTGGCTGCTGAGCCTCTTCTTCGCGTTCGCCCCGATCGTCGTGCTCAAGCGGCGAGGTGGGGTACCCGAGGGGAGGGCGTACGTCCACACCACGAGGCTAGTCACCGACGGCCTGTACGGCATCGTGCGGCACCCGCAGTACACCGCCGGACTGCTGCTGATCGTTGGACTGATGATGTTCTCCCAGCACTGGATCGCGGTGGTCTCTGGCATCATCGCCTTCCCCGTGTTCTACTACGACATCGTGAGGGAGGACAGGGACCTGGTCAGGATCTTCGGGGAACCGTACCAGCGGTACATGGAGAGGGTGCCGCGGACGAACTTCGTGCTGGGCCTCGTCCGGGCGGCGAGGCGCAGGGGCACTGATGGATGATTGGCCTTTCGAGCCGACGGCTCGGGTTCGAATCCCGGCGGGAGCACTTTTTTATTCTCATCAGGAAATGAAATAAGTAACCCGCCTGATGATTTGAAACAAAGCTTCAAACATCCCGGCGGGAGCACCACCCTCGGCCACGAACAATCTGGGTAACTATTTAACGGGCAGTCGACAATAGGTCCTGGGGTTGACTCATGGGATCCATGGCCCGTACCTGGATATCGTGTGCGTCGGTCACTATACTGCTTCTACTTACCGTCATCCCATTCGTGGCGGGGGACGGCATGCCGGCCTACCGACTGGTCGACGTGGACGACCTGGACGGCCCCTCTCCGTTCACCACGACCTTCGAGAGCCGACAGCTGGCCCGTGTCGACCTCACCGACCCCACCCACCAGCGGATCTCCCTGTTCCTCTCTGTCTACTCCATGGACCCGGGCAAGAACCTGTCCATCATGGTGCCCCTGCGGACGTTGCCGGACGATGTCACGGGCAAGCCCATGAAGGAGAGCGAGTTCAGGGAAGAGTACATGCTGGACAAGATCGAGGTCGAGGTCGTGGAGCAGGACCCGGAGGAGGCCGAGGCCAAGCTCTGGGAGGAGACCTCATCGGCCCTCCAGTCGGTCTACGGCTCGATGCTGTTCACCCTCCCCGGAGAGTACTCCAGGCAGCACTACCGCCTCACCTCGGATGGCGGGAAAGGCGAATCCTGGGCCGGCACGGATAGCGTGGGCACGACCGTCGGGGACCCGGTCCCCGTCCAGCACTACGAGTTCGACGGTTTCAGCATCGATGTCTTCGGCGTGGATGCCGGAGGCATCCTGGAGAACTACCTGGCCAACAAGGGGCTGGCACTCCCCGAGGGAGGGGCGTTCGACAGCTACATGGGACAGTACGTGGCCGTGGTCGAGGCGGAGTCTTCGCCGCCCATCGACCCAGAGGACTTCGATCTCCTGAGGCAGTGGGCCCCGAACATGACCCAGAACCTCACTGACCAGTTGCGTGAGAGTCCCAAGCTGTCATCGAACGAGATAAGGAACCTCAAATGGAGCCTCGAGAGTCAGATCTATGACGAGGTCGGCTGGTCGGACCTTCGCAATATCGAACGGAGCCTCGAGAGGATCATGCGGGATCTGGTGGACGCGGTCTACGGAAGCACCGACTTCGCCGGAGAGGTCATGACCATCGATCTCCCCCTGGACGACGGGAAGATCTTCTTCCCCCTGGGCACCAGCGCTGGTTGGCCCAACGAGGTGGGGGACATCGACATCCTCTTTCGGGTCCCCGAGGACAAGGACCTGGATATCGCCGACGCCAAGGACGCCTTCCACGACGGCAGCCACTGGTACCTGTTCCAGATGGAGCTTGCCAACCCCGGATTCGACCTGGAGAGCACGATCCTGGAAGGGAACGAGGACCGCAAGGTCGAGGCCGCCCGGGCGGACTGGACCTACGAGAACTCCAAGGCCCTGGGCTACCTCTTCGCCCTCATCTCATTGCTCGTCCTATGGTTCGGCTTCGCCTTCTTCCTGAGGCGCGGTTACGAGATCGACGACCGCCTGGCCACCAACGGCACCCTATGGGCGATGCTAGGCCTCTCCCTCCTGATATCCATCCCTGGGGCACTCCTTGTCTTCTTCTTGATATACCCCGTTCCCCTCAAGGACATCAAGACCAGATTGGGAGCGGTCACGCCGATAGCGATGTATCCCTCGGCCGTTGCCATGTTCATCCTGGCGGTGGTCCTGTGAGGCTCAGGGAGCGGGCCGAGGTGGCCTTTGTAACGGCCATCTTCGTGGGAATGGCCCTGTTCATTGCTGGCTTTGTCTCACTTATGGTGTTCATGGAGTTCATCTTCGACGAGGACCACGAGATATCGGTGTCCATGGGTTCGACGGGTTGCGTGGCGATCGGCATCGCCGTGCTCATCGTCGTGATGGTCTTCAACCTCACCCTCGCGCTGCTGATCCTGAGGTCCGCCGGGACGGAAAGGGCCCGGCGTGCGGCCTACATCCAGATCCTGTTCCCGCTTCTCCTGGCCAGCTTCATGCTCTCCAACCCGATGGCATCCTTCATTCCCTCGATCGCCTTCGGTTTCCCCCTGCTCTTTCTGGGTGCCATCATCTATCCGTACTCCGCCATCGTGATGAAGCAGGAGGTCAAGGGGATGGAGATGAAGAACCTCCTCCGGATCAAGTGCTTCGAATGCTCGTACGCCTTCGAGATGCACAGGGAGGAGGACTGGGTCCGTTGCCCCTACTGCGGCAAGGCCAATCTGAACCCGGTGAAGGTAATCGAGCTGGAGAAGGAGGAGGAGAGGGAGGAGGAGAAGAAGGAGGAGAAGAAGGAAGGAGCCCTGGAGCCATGATCGAAGGGCGATGGACCCTTCCCTGGTTCAGTCCCTGAGCTTGCCCCGTGCCAATGACGCGAAGATGCCGAGGAAGCACAGGAAGGTGAAGATGGCGAAGGCCACGTTGATGGCCATCATGAACTCGCTCTCCAGCTCCGGTGTGATCTGCTCCCGGCCGATGAAGACCGCGAAGAGCATGGTGGCGATGCCCATGCTGAACACCTGTCCCAGCAGGCGCATGGTCCCGACGGTGCCCGAGGCGACGCCGTAGAAGCGTGGCGTCACCGCGCTCATGATCGCATTGGTGTTTGGCGAGCTGAAGAGGGCGTATCCGATGCCGATGATCACCAGGGCCAGTGTGATCATGAGGAGGTCTGTGTCCGTCGTGAGGAACGTCAGCATCGCCAGGCCGATGGTCGTCAAGGCCATGCCCACCGATGCCACCCGCTGGGGCTCCACCGCGTCGGACAGCCTTCCCGCCAGGGGAGAGAAGATGGCCATCAGGATGGGCTGGACCAGGATGACGAGTCCCGCCTGGGTCGGGGGCATCCCCTTGACTATCTGGAGATACAGGCTGAGGAGGAACGCGATGGCGAAGGTGGCGCTGTAGTGTATGAGGGCGGTAAGGTTCGAGAATGCGAACACCCGGTTGTGAAGGAACAGCTAGATGTCCAGCACCGGGCTGGGGGCGTAGTATCCCCAGAAGATGAACAGGAAGGTGCCCAGCAGGCCCGCTACCAGCAGGGCGATGCCCAACGTGCCTGGCAGCGAGGAGAATCCCAGGAGGACGAAGGTGATGGCGAGGCTGTACAGCACCGCTCCCGGCAGGTCGAAGGGCTCGCCCCTCGCCCCGGCGATGTCGCCCTTCAACTTCCATAGGACGGTGCCGATGACCAGGATCCCCATGGGCACTATCAGGAAGAAGACCCATCGCCATCCCAGCTCCTGGGTGATCAGGCCGCCCACGAAGGGACCCACGGAAAGGCCCACGTAGACCGCGGCCACGTTGATGCCCAGGACCTTGCCCCGCTCCTCCTTTGGATATACCGAGGTGAGGAGGGCCAGACCCGTCCCGAAGACCATGGCCGCACCGATGCCCTGGACAAAGCGCAGGACCACCACCATCTCCCCCGACAGGGACATGCCGAGGACCAGGGAGAGGCCGGTGATGACGACCATTCCCCAAAGGAAGATCCTCTTCCTGCCCATCAGGTCGGAGAGCCGACCGAAGGGCACCAGGAACATGGCGGCGGCAAGCAGGTAGGCCGTGGCCACCCAGCTCAGGAGCACCGCGTCCATCGCGAACTCCTCGCCTATGCTGGGAAGTGCTATGTTCACGGCCGAGCCCATGAAGGGGGTCAGGAAGGAGGCCATCGTGGCCACGAGCAGGACAGACCTGCGATCCATTCCCTCCACCTCGCCGCTCGTACGACCACCTTCCGGGACGCCCGGGGGTCCCTGGCGAGATAACGTCCCCTCGGTTGATTGCGATTTCGGTCGGACCG
>JAUVEQ010000042.1 GCA_030594725.1 Methanobacteriota archaeon | reverse complement strand
GGAGGGCCCTCTCCCACCAGTGCCGCTTCTCCTCGATATCCCGGATGGTATTGATCTTCAATTTGTAATACGCACGGAAGAGGCGGTTGACCCTGGCGTACTCTACGATGTTCCGGTCGACCATCTCCTTGATGACCCTGGCCCGCATCTCCAGTTCCTTGTAGATGTCCCGCTTGTCCTCGAACTTGAGGACCGGGGCGATCTTGTCCTCCAGGATGTACGAGTTGTTCATGCCCCGGAAGTAATGGGTATCGTTGAAGGGGTCCCATCGGAAGACGGACCGGGTGAGCACGCCGTCCATCTCCTTGGAGTACCGGAGGATCTCGTCCACCGAGGTCACACGGCGGATGAGCACGCCACCCTCGTACATGATCTGCTGGAACAGTGCCACGTTCAGGTTGTCGATGAACCGGATGGGCACGTTGATGGGGTCGCCCGTGAACCTCTGGATCAGCTGACGGGTGGAGGGAGCGTGGAACGTGGACATGACGCTGTGGCCCGTCTGCATCGCCTGGAACATGTAGTTTCCCTCGACGCCACGGGTCTCGCCCACGATGATGTAGTTGGGCCGACTGCGCAGCGCCGTCCGGACCAGATCGAACAGCTCCACCCGGGAGCCCTCGGGTCCCGTGGGCCGTGTGATGAGCCGCTGCCACACGGGTTGGGGCGCGATGACCTCGGGGGTGTCCTCGGCGGAGTAGACCTTGTGCTCGTGGTTGATGAAGGTAAGGCAAGCGTTCAATGTCGTCGTCTTGCCCGACGCCGTCTCGCCGGAGATGATGATGGACATGCCGTTCTCCATGCAGAGCCAGAGGTACGCCCCGATCTCCGGGGACATCGTGCCGAACTGTGTGAGCGCTACGAACGTCAGGGGCTCCTCGGTGAACTTCCGGATGGTGAAGGACGAGCCCCGCTTGGATACGTCCTCGGAGTACACGATGTTCACGCGGGAACCGTCCGGAAGGGCGCCGTCGACGATGGGCACCGCGTCGGACACGGGCTTGCCGATGCGCTCCGCGATGTTCCGGATGTACTCGTGGAGCTCGAACTCGGTGGTGAACCTGATCGAGGTCTCCAGCATGCCGAAGATCTTGTGGATCACGTGGATGCGCGACAATCCCACCGAGTGGATGTCCTCGTTGTAGGGGTCGCGCAGGATGGGTTCCAGGATGCCCGACTCGATAAGGTCCCGGACGATGTAGTACTGGATGGTCTTGTACTCCTCTTGGGTTATCCTCACCCTGTCGGCCTCGAACCTGGAGTACCGTCCCTTCTTGTGCTCCTCGATGGTGGTGACCTTGTTGAGGATGCGGGTGATTATCTCCTTGAACTCATCTTCGTCGGCGTAGGACTTCTCCATGGGCGCCTCCCGGAGGGCCAGGTCCATGATGCGCCTGTACCGGGCCTTGAGGTCGGGGTCCATCTGGGGTTCGATGACTATGTAGCGCTTGCCCCTCTCGGGGTCACGGTAGATGTGGATGAAGATGGGGTCGCCAACGGGGTAGAGCATGTTGGGGAACTGGTCCACGGCCATGCCCCGGCTCAAGGACATGTAGAACCTGGGCACCTCGCCGTAGGCAGCGGTGAAGCCCTCCACGTACCTGTTCAGGTGTGGGAACTTCTCCATTGCCGTGTTGAACCCCGACATCTCCTTGGCCATCTGTCTTGCACCTCATGCTACTGTCGTGATATCGATTATGAACCCGATCTTCGGTTCTATGCGGAACCCTA
Source organism: Methanobacteriota archaeon (assembly GCA_030594725.1). Classification (GTDB taxonomy): domain Archaea; phylum Thermoplasmatota; class DTKX01; order DTKX01. The sequence continues at coordinate 10,613 of JAUVEQ010000042.1, read as the reverse complement.
TGGCGTCCGTCACGGGCTCGGTCGTCTTCCCGAAACGGTGGACCAGCAAGGTCCTCGTGGTGGCGCCCTCGAACACGGCCTTCTTGATGGTGATGTATATCTCCGAGTCGCTCTGGAAGGGCGACAGGATGTGCTCGGGTATCTCGTCCTGGTCCATGGTGAGCAGGATGGTCTTGTTGAGGGCGGTCAGCTTCTTGAAGAAGGCCAGCACCTGGAGGCTGCGGGAGCCCCTCAGGTCCTTCTTGGTGAGGGAGGAGAAGGTGTCGATGATGAGGATGTCCCGGTCGTACAGCTGCTTGGCCTCCATCAGCTTGTTGAGGAACTCGTCCCGGGGCACAGCCTGCCCGATCAGGGGATAGACAGGGATGAACAGCAGGTTCCCGGTCAGGAGGTGGTTCACCACCGGGTATTCCAGGGACTTCATCTGATCGATGAAGCCCTTTGTTGTGAGCTCGGTGGAGACGTAGGTCACGGTAACGCCGTTCTTAAGGAAGCCGTAGCAAAGCCGCTGCATGATGGCGCTCTTGCCACCGCCGTACTCGCCCATCACCAGGGCTATCATGCCCTTGGGGAACCCTTCCCCGAGGGAGCGGTGGAGACCGTCCCGGTCCAGCTCGAACTCGTACAGCTCAGCCATGTTCGATCAACCTCACGTCAGGCTCCCGATGCGGAACTCCTTGGTGTCGGCGGCACCGTAACTGGTGATGACCTTGACGAAGTGGTCGGAGTCCGCGGTGAAGTAGCAGTCCTCGACGGTGAAGACCACCGTCACGCCAGGCGTCCAATCGGAGCCCCCGCCCACGATCCTCGTCGTGTAGTTGTGGTCTATGCCATCGATGAGCATGAGGGTCTGGTTCTCGAAAAGGTTCTCGGCGCCTGTGTTCTTGACGTAGATGTCCAGCTCCTTGGTGGTGTTGTCGTAGGGCATCGCCACCAGGTCGTTGATGATCTCGACGCGGGAACGGATGGACTTGGATTCCGCGACGCCCCTGGCCTCCATCGCATCGTTGAGGTCGTTGATGATGTAGGCGAAGGACCCGACGAGGACGACGGCGAGCATCGTAGCCGCTATGAAGAATATCAGATGCGTCGCGCTGGTCGCAGCCATTGCCTTTCCCTCCGATTGTCCATCAGTTCATTATCTTGGTCCCAGATACCCCGTTTGGTGTAATTAACCTTATTCTGGTCCAGTTGTTCGCCGAGGTGTAGTCCACCTCGATGTACAGGACCTCGTGGACGCCCCAGATGCTGGAGGTCGTACCACCCACCACTTTCTTTAGGATGCTCTCGGTCTCTATTGTCCCGTTGAAGAGCACGTCCAGATGATCAGTGTCCATTGTCACCTCCCCGTTGTTCGTCACGTTGATGAACACCGTGGTGGAGTTGTAACTGGTGTTGATGATGCTGACCCGGGTACGCTGCCGGTCGTACTCGGCGTCGCTGACGTCCAGGGCGGACTCCGAAAGGTCCTGGTACATGGTGAAGACCACGTTCGCCGTGACACCCAGGAGAACTATCACTCCGGTGAAGATGATCGCCGTGGCCGCCGAGGTGCTGAAACCCATATCACCCTCCCAAGAGGGTTGAAGGCCCTCCGTCCCCTCTAGAGGGCGAAGAAGTCTTCCAGCCCCTCCTTAAGATTCATAACATCTCTCTCGAGTTCCTCGAGGGCGTCCTTGTCAAGGTCTGCTCCTCGGATCCTCTCTATCAGTATCAGGCTCTTGAGGTGGTCCTCCGGGGACATCTTCCAGGAGTCGTACTTGACCGCGCCCCCCGCTCTTCGGACGTCGGACCGGGCGAGCTCGTGGAGGTCCTCCTTGTCGTAGGTCATCACCACGTCGCCGTCCTTGTCCTTACCCTTTGCGCCCTTTGCCTTCTTCTTGGTCTTCTTGGGCTTGGCCTCGACCTCCTCGCCCGCCACGCCCCGCATCATGTCGGTGACCTCGGACTTGATGCCAGACGAGATCCATCCGATCTTGACGTAGAAGGCCAGTAGGTTCGTCATCTCCTTCCTGGGGACCTTGTCCAGCATGAACTCGATCCACCTGAGCATGGCGATGTGGCAGGTGGGAGCGTCCCCGACCCTGGTCAATCGGGCGATGCGCACGGGGGCGGCCTCGACCTCGGCCATGAGGGGTTCACCCTCGATCTCCTCGACCTCGGCGAACATCACGCCCTCTCCGGGCTCCTCCGCGAACAGGTCTCCGAAGTCGTCGCCCTCTGCGGCGATCTCGGGGGTGGGCTCGAACAGGGCATCAAGCTCTGGAATGCCCGTTTCGCCCTCCTCCTCCATTGCCGTGATAGAGGCTCGGGTCTCCATCTCCGCCTCGATGAAGGGGTTGATCTGCGTGGAGATGAGGTCGTAGAGGGAGGTCAGTTCCCGCATGTCGCCCTCCATGGATGCGATGGAGTCGCGGACGCGGGCGATGTCCGACCGGATGTCCTCGGTGGATTTGTCGAGAAGGTCGACCCTCCTTACCATATCTGACAGTGACTGCTCGACGCTGTCCAGCCTCTCCAGGCCGCTCTGGCTCCTCACCATGGGCGCGGTGCCCTCCAGCGTCATGTCGCTGGCTGGTGCTGGAGCGGGGGCCATGGCGGGTACCGGGGCCGGAGCAGGTACCGGGGCCGGCGCTGGCGCGGGCTGCCCTGGATATTGAGCTGCCGCTGCTGGTGGCGGGGGCGGTGGCTGAGCCTCCGCTCCCGGGGGTGGCGGCACCTCGTCGAAACCGGTCGCCTGTCCCTCGGGGACCTCGTCGAAGCCGAAGGCCTCTTCAACTGCCTCTTCGTCTTCCGGGTTTCCTCCGAAGATTCCCATCTATCTCACTTCCCGCTCCTGGAACTCGTCACAACGGTCCAGGAGCCTAGAGGTACGTAAGGTCGATGAATTGGGCGCCACCGTAGGACGGAGGCGTCACGAAGAACTCACTCACAACAGTGCCGACGCCAGGCAGGAACTGGATGGTGTAACCGGTGTTCGGCAGGAGGCCGTTACCGCCTCCACCGCCGCCGATGGCGTCCACATCGATCTCCAGCTTGAGGATGTTGTCGGACTCAAGGAAGAACTGTCCGTTGGCGGGGTCCCACCCGTTGTTCGGGTTGTTCGCGGGAACCTCAACGGCGTCGTAAGTGGTCCCGCTGGCGCCTCCCACGGTGTCCAATGACAGCTCGGCAAGAGTGTCCGATGAGCGGGAGATGATCCTGACCTGCGAAACATCGATGCCACGGCTACCATCCCAACTGGTGATGTAGATCCAGATGGTATCGATGGTCGCCTCGTTCGTTCCGGAACCCGATGGGTCGCGGTCGCCCACCAGGCTCATTACCTTGATGGAGCCGGAGACCTCGTTCCGGGCACCTGCCGCAGTGGCCTCTGCTTGGTCCTTGAGAGAGTAAGCCGTCTGGATAATGACGGCCGCTGAGATCGCAGCGACGAGGACCAAGGCGATGAAGACGATCAATGTACCGATGCCTATCGCCGCATCGTCGTCCTCTCGTACATAGAGCTTGACTACCTTGTGCATCCAACAAACCTCCAGGCGGACTAATTCCACCTGGCCGGTATATCATGTTCGCGGTATTTAATGTTGCGGTATATGGTTCCCGGTCTGGAATTCAAACCTCCACCCCCTGGCTAGCCCCGTTATGTGCCCACAAAGGGCCCTATCCGAGGCCCTCCGGCGGCTCCGCTCGGACCCGATTCGGGAAAATGAAAATGGGAGGGCGGGCCCGCCCGCTTTTAGGAACGGGCCCCGTCCGTCGTCGGCGCGGCCTAGATGATGCCCAGGTGCTTGCCCACCTTCTCGTAGGCTGCGATGGCCTCGTCGAGGTCCTCTCTGGTGTGGCCCGCGTTCATCATGTTGCGGATGCGAGCCGCGTCCCTGGCGACCATGGGGAACACGATGGGAAGGGCGTAGATGCCCTCGTTCCAGAGCCCCTCGGAGAGCTTCACGGCCAGGTCCGAGGGCCCGGTCATGGCGGGAACGATGGGGGTCTCGGTGAATCCGGTGTCGAAGCCCATGGAGCCCATCTCCTTGATGAAGTACTCGGTGTTCTCCCAGAGCCTCCTGTTGTGCTCGGGTTCCTCCTGCAGGACCCGGACCGCCTCCAGCTGGGCCGCGGCCACGGCGGGCGGGTGGGAACCGGAGAGAAGCCAGGTACGGGACTTGTTCAGGGCGAAGTTCCGGAGATCGGTGGAGCCGGCGGCCAGGCCTCCGACCACTCCGAAGGCCTTGGAGAAGGTCCCCATCTCGACGTCGATCTTGCCCTCGATGCCGAAGTGCTTACCGATGCCGGCACCTTTTCCCAGCACGCCCTCGCCGTGGGCGTCGTCCACGTAGGTCATCGCACCGTACTCCTGGGCCAACTTCAGGATCTCGGGCATGGGAGCAACGTCGCCATCCATCGAGAACACACCGTCGCTGACCACCATGATGCGGTTGTACTTGGGGTCTGCATCTTTGAGCACCTTCTCCAGCTCGCCCATGTCCTTGTGGGCGTAGATGCCCCTGTCCGCCTTGGTCAGGCGCACGCCGTCTATGATGGACCCGTGGTTGAGCGCATCTGATATGACGATGTCGCCCTTGCCCACCAGCTGGGGGACCAGGCCCGCGTTGGTGGCGAAGCCGGTCTGGTAGATCAGACAATCCTCGGTGCCCTTGAACTCGGCCACTGCCTTCTCCACCTCCAGGTGGATGTCCATGGTGCCCGCGATGGGGCGGACCGAGCCGGAGCCTGCACCGTACTTCCCGGCAGCATCCTGGGCGGCCTTGATCAGCCTGGGATGGTTGGAGAGGTTGAGGTAGTTGTTCGAGCAGAACATGATGACCTCCTTTCCCTCCACCATGCAGCGGGGCGTGGACGGGCCCTCGAGGGTCTTGGGGCGCCAGTCCCAGTTGTTATCGACCAGTTCGTTGTACGTGTCCTTAAGGAACGCCGTCGGGTTTCGAGTCATATGAGATCCTCCTGGAATGCCAATCACTCGCGGGTCCGGTGGCCTAGACTTCGGGCCTGTGAGCAGGGGCGGTATCGCGTAATCACTATTGAAGTTTATTGTCCTGAGAGACCCCTGGAGCCTTCCCGTTCCAGGGTCTGCAGGGGTATCAACTTCCGGGTCTTGTAGCCGATGAGCACGCCCATGTGGCCCCGGTCGAAGAAGGCCTGGTTCACCTGGGCATCTCCAGTGTCCACGCGCAGCATCGGCGTGCGGGCCAGCTTTGCAGGTGTGGACACGATCTCGAAGCCGTCCACCCCGACGCGCCGCACCACCTCGGGTGACAGTTGCAGGTTCCCGCGTCCCAGGAAGAAGCCCTGGGCCCCGATGGGAGATACCACCACACGGGCATCGTCGTAGCGCTCCAGCAGTTCCAGCAGGCCCTCCTCGTTGAGGTCCTTGCCCACCTGTTCACCGCCCGCGACCGCGTCCACTCCCAGGAGGGTCTTGTCGATGCCCAGCCATTCACCGATGAACCGGAGCGTCCCCCCGGGACCGAGGATCCACAGGGTCTCGGGCCCCTCCTTGATGTACTCCTCGATGCACTCTGCGATGTCCTCGAGGAGGCCCTGCTCCGAGGCCATATGCACCATCACCTTGCCTCCCTGGATCAGGCTGGGCTCGAAGGGCGTGTTCGCCGTTCCGAACATCCGAAGGTCCCACTCGCCTTCCCGGTAAAGTTCCTCGTCCAGGTCGATGACGTCCGCCTCGGCCACGTCCAGCTTGCCCTGGAGGAAGTCCAACAGGGTCTCGGCGGCCCCGGCCGGCGTCACCGCGAACACGCCCGAGTGCATCTTCACCCCCGCGGGGACGCCCAGGATGGGCACCCGCTTGTCCACGGCCCGCAGCACGTCGCGGGCGGTGCCATCCCCTCCACAGAAGAGCAGCACCTCCACCCCCGCCTCCTCGATGGCCTGGCAAGCCCTGATCGTGTCCTCAGCTGTGGTGCCATCATCGGAACGGGCCACGTGGACGACCTCACACTCGTCCGGGGGAATGCCTGCCTCCTCGATGGCGTCCATCCCCATCTCCCCCGATGAGACGATCCATCTCACCTCGGGCGCCCCTGGCAGGCCGTCACATGCCGCCACGAACCGCTTGAGCATCAGGACCGCCCGGTGGCTTGCCTGGGGCTCGGCGCCGAGGCTAAGAGCCTCCTCCAGGACGCCGTCGGTCCCCTTGAGGCCGACACGGCCACCCATGCCGGCGATCGGGTTCACCACCAGACCCACACGGTGCATCGTATCCGAATCCCGCACCCACCTATTAAACGCTTGGTGACATCAACCTTAAAGACCCACGGACGCAATGGACCCGGTGTGCGGCTCGGCAGGCTCACCCTGGCTCTCTACAATTCCTACGACCCCGTTAGGTTGGCCGAGGCCCACCGACGGGCCCTGGCCCGCGCCGCCCCCGTCGCCCTCGCGTACGACGCCAACCTGGCCATACTGGGCTTCCCCCTCGATCGGGACCTGCGGACGCCCGTGGAGGTGGCCAAGTGGCTGGCGACGACCACCTCCATCGGCAAGGGCGGCGAGCTGCTGATCGAGCTGGCGGAGGCGGGTCGATTCCAGGTATTCGAGCTTCCCAAGAAGGGGCTCCCGCCCCAGCTGGGCACGGTCGTTGCCACAACGTCAAAGCCCCACGAGGGGAGGAGGGTGGACCCCGCCTGGGCCGCTGGCGAACTTGCTCATGGGAGGTCACTTTGCATGCTCTTCGGCCTCGGTCCCAAGGGCCTTCCCAAGGAGACCATCGGCCTTGCCCGACATCACCTGGACGTCACCCGGAAGGGCGTGGCCCTGGAGACCTGCACAGCTCTGGGGGCGGTCCCGGCCGCCATCGCGGAGGCCCTCGTCACGGCAGACGGAGGGCGGTGACGCCGTACATGCCCTGCACCATGTAGATCATCCTGCCCTCCCGGTACGTGCTCACGCACGAGGTCCTGGCCTCGTATTGGCTGAAGGTCGGTTCATCACCATCGGCCAGCAGGTCGACGACCATGAGTCCGGATTGCTCCGAGGGTCTGAGGATGACGTATCCGTTGCCAGAGTCCACGTGGGAGTAGGTTCCCATGAGAACGTAGTTCCCCCGGACGGTCAGTTCGGGAAGGTCCACGACCCTGACCAGGGTGTACGGATCGCTGTACTCGTGGCCAGAGCCCGTGGTCTCCTGGATGGCACCGTGCTCCATGATGATGGCGGTGTCCCCCACCATCTCGAGGGTCTTCCCCTCGATGTTGACGACATGCTCGGTGATGGCCTTACCGTTGCCCAAACGGACCACGTTGAGGGTGTAGGTGTACTCATTGGGGCTATCACCGTACCAGTGGGCAGTGGTGTACACGTGGGGGCTGTCCGAGGAAGCGCCCACGGGGCTACCTGGTATGGCCACGGTGCTCTTCACCACCGGTTTACCGGGTCCGGACATGTCGACGGGAGTCAGGGAGTAGCTGTAGTAGTAGTAGTTCCGGCTGTATTCGGTCGATTCCACCGAGTTGTACTCGCACCCCACGACGTACAGACCCCCGTTGCCGACCATGAGCCCGTTGTATCCTTCCACATCGACCATGGTGATGTACTTGAGGGCCACCCGCCCGTCGTTGTCGAGGTCAACGGTGAACAGCCTGCCCAGGGCATAGTAGACGAGACGTGACCCGTCCACCAGGACGGGATTCGTGACGGCCTCGTTCGTATTGTAACCGTAGTACCCGTAGTAGTAGTCGTAGTAGTAGTAGTAGTTGTTATAGTAGTTCTCATTGCCCGGGATTTCGTTGTAATTGTAATCGTCAGCGTCCCCTCTGATGCTGAACGCGTAGTCCCACACCATCGGTCTGTTGGGCAAGGACAGGTCCACCTTCGTCACGGTGGCCTGCCATGTGTCGTCGGCCACGTTCTTGGTGCCGAAGACGAACAGGTCGTCGCCGATCCAGAACCACCTGGTCCATTGTCTGGCGAGGACGATGTCGCAGGTGGGCTGGGAGAGGTCGCTCTTCCCGGCGATGAACGCCCTGTAGTGGAGATAGTTGGTCCTGTAGCCCCTGATCAGCTCGATCATGTACCCATCGATCTCCCGGTGGTCCTGGACATCGGGGCAGAGCTCGATGACTTCCGTGACCACGGGTTCCTGGATGTCTCGTATGTTCACGATCTGCATGAACCGGGTCGAGGTGGCGACGACCCTGCCGTTCACAGACCTGGTGCGGCTCACCTGGTCGGGTTGCTCGAAGGAGCCGCCGAGGGTGAGTTCCTCCCTCTCCAGGTCGAAGGCCACGACCTGCACGGCGTACCGGTAGGTCCAGTCATCGTTCTCGTCATATCCGTAGGAGCAGAAGGGGATGAGGACTATGCCCTGGTCGTCCAGGACGGTGAGGGCCTTCGGGTCCCAGTTCGCGTTGGAGTAGGCTCTGTCGCCGCCGAGCCTGACCCGCTCCACCATGACCACGTTCCAGGGATCGCTGACGTCGAACAGGGAGACGGCGACGTTCCGCTCGCCATCGGAATCGTCCACGCCGATGGCGATGATCTTCATGCCACGGACCTCCATGTGGGTGACCCATCCCGGCATCTCGAACACGTCGCAGAGGACGGGATTCGTGGGGTCGGATATGTCAAGGACGTCCAGGGGATCGATGCTCCTCGGCAGGTGGATGGTGTAGCCCCGGGTGCCCTCGAACCGGGTCGCCATCAGGTTGCCCTCGTCGTCGATGACAAGATGGCCCAGCTGCTTGACGAACCACGGATCGGTCACGTCGAAGGTCCACAGCTCCGATTTCTGGCCGCGGCCCCAGAAGTGGCTCACGACCCGGAGGACACCGTCGTACTCGTCCATCTGGTACTTGTCGTTCACCTGTCCCGAGACGTGGAACGTAGCTTTCACGACGATACTTCCCTGGGGGTCGGAGATGTCCACGAGGGTGATGTCCGACGATCCCCACCAGTCCCCGGTGTCCCTGTCCCACTTGGCCACGAACAGATGGTCGGTGGTGACGTGGATGACGTTGGACCTACCGGGGAATGAGGTCTCGTCCATTTGCTTGATGTCCTCGGTGTCGGCGATGTTCAGGGACATCACGTAGGTCCGGTCCTCCATCATGGTGTCCGAGTAGGTGTTGTACCAGCTGTAGCAGTTGGACACCAGGTAGATGACCTCGCCGACCCTCCTGCTGTCGGTGACGAACCCCTCGATGCCGATCTCCCTCATCACCTGGGGCGAGGTGAGGTCCGAGATGTCGATGATGGCGAGCCGGCTGCCTATCTGGTATCTGTAGGAGATCATGCCCATGTCCATGTCCCACCAGCCCCAGCGGGAGAAGCTGTACCAGTACCCGTAGTCGGAGGAGACTATGACGTAGGCCTTGTCGTCCACAACGTACATCTCCACGGGGTTCCCGAGGATGGGGGCCGTTCCCAGGGCCACGGGGTTGTCGGGCCTGGAGAGGTCGAAGATGATGAGGCCCCGGTAGGGGTTCAGCACGTACATGTAGTTGCCAACCACCTTGACCAGGTCCGCCTCCTCTATCTCGCGGACGATCGAGGCGTCGTTTGTGGAATCGAGGTCATACGATTGCTCGATGCCGTCACATAGGACAGGCCCTATCAAGGATCTCCGACCGTTCAGGTCCGTGGCGTTCGAGAAGTCCTGGATCCCCTCCAGCTCGGCCAGGTTCTGCAGGTCCTCGATCTCTATCTCGTTCCCGTCCCAGATTATATCGCCTTGTTCATCGGGATCGACAGGCTTCACCTCGAAGGGGGTCAGACCCGGTTCATCAGGCTCCTGCTCCGCCGTCGGAGGATGGTCCGGTGCCGGCAGGGGGTCTCGGGAGGTGACGTCCCTTCCGAACTCGAAGATCGAGCTGCCAGGCTCCCCTTCCCAGCCGTAGCCCGCGTACATCGCGATGCTGGCGGCCGTGACCGCACTTATGGCCAATAACATGCCCACAAGAATGATATCCCATTTGCGCTTGTGCATGGTACCAAACACCCTTTGATCTTACATCTTTCAACGACCCGAAGGCCGACCCCAGTGACACAATGTGTCACGCCCTATTAAACCCCCCCGGATACGTTCACCCAATAAGGGGCTTGACTTGGGGCTGGGGCCCATTGGCCTCCGACCGTTTAATAAGTTTATGGCCGTCCTTCGAACCTTACGGCCGGGTCACTCGAAGGGATTGCGTCCCACCAGCATGAGGATCATGATGAGGTAGCCACCCATCATCATGAGGAGCCCGATGAGCCAGAACCAGCGGAGGAGCTTGAGGCGAGCCTCCTGCTGTCCACCGAGCCTTTTGGTGATCAGTCTGTCGAGGAAGTGCTCTTCCTCCTCCTCTTCCTCCTCTTCATCGTCCCAGGGCACGGGGCAGGGCATGGCCTGGCCCATTAATTAGGGTTTCTGGTGGGACCATCTCACGTACCCAGGTCTATTGCGAGGCTTCCGTACTTGCCCATGGCCACGTACACGTGGTCCTTGTGCCTCTCCACGGAGTACACGGTGGTGCTCAGGTGCAACCAGTAGTGCTGGACGTCGGACCCCTCTTGGTAATCGATCAGGAGAACACCACCCATCATCTCTCTCCTCACCAATGCCAGGTCCTCGCCCACGTAGAGGAGGTTGATACCTC
>JAUVEQ010000096.1 GCA_030594725.1 Methanobacteriota archaeon | reverse complement strand
GATGGGATTATCACTCAAGAGGCTCTTCTAAATCGCGAACGAACTGAAAACACAGGTGGGACAACACTTGATGATGCGATTGCGATGGCTGCTGATGCTCTTGATCAGGCAGTCGTTTTGGATATGTTCAAGGCTAAACTGATCGGCAAGTATTATACTGTCACAGGGCCAACACCCGCGCGGCCTCGTTGCCAGGACAGGGGAGGGGGGCCTGGGATCGATCGTGGCGTGGGCGACAAGCGCGGTTGTCAAGTACGGGACAAGTAGAACGATACCACTCGTTATCACAAGAGGGGATCCATCCTCGACCTCCCTAGGAAAATTATATCACTCACCGCTGTCAATGGATGGCCAGTCCCTTATCGGATGGGGGACCGGGTAGTGGAATCATGAGAGGTAGCATACTCGTTGTAATGGCCATAGTAGCGCTCATGGTCCTCGGGGGTTTCCCAGTGCCCGCCGAGGGCCCCGGCTCCGACGGTGGTTCGGAGGGATGTGAGCTTCATTCGCTCGACGGTGACAGGTCGAACCGAACCTACCAGCTGGCCGAGGCGAAGGCGGTGAGGCAGGTCCTGACGACGGACCTCAGCACCAGGGTGTGGGACCTGGACTGGTCCCCCAACAGCGACCACCTGGCCGTCTGCGCTGGCACCGGAGGTGGTTCAGGCAGGTTCCGCCTCTACTCCTTCAACGGCACAGACCTCACGACCCTCGAGGCCTTCTCCCACGCCAACGACTACATGGCCGTGGCCTGGAACCCGAACGGCACCTGCCTCGCCCTCGCCAACTCGGGTTACCCAGGGCAGAACATCAAGGTCTACGCCTTCAACGGCATCGCCCTGACGGAGGTGGCCTCGGGCCTCTTCCAGGGGGCCAACAGCGTCGCCTGGAGCCCCGACGGGCAGTACCTCGCCGCCACGGGCTGGTATCCCGACGACAACTTCGGGCTGTTCTCGTACAACGGCACCGCCCTCACCCTCGTCGACACATACAGGGTCGAGGACTGGGGGGAGGACCTGGCGTGGAGCCCTGATGGCAGGTACCTTGCGATAGCCTGGCGATACACGGATTATTACACCCCACCCCATCTGAGCACCGGTAAGGTTGCGATCCTGTCCTTCGACGGCAGCACGCTGACGGAGAAGTGGACGATGGACCTGGGGTCTAGTGCAAACACCATCGATTGGAGCCCCGACGGGGACCACATCGCCATCGGCTACTCCGGGGACTACCCGAACATAGGTCACATCGACGCATATCGTTTCTCGGAGGGTCCCACCGGGAGCGTCGGGATGGACCTCAGGGACACATTCGAGATCCTCTCCACGGTCCACTCGGTGAGCTGGGCCTCGAACGGCCGATACCTGCTGTACGGTGGTTACGCCGGGTCGGACGATTGCGGGATACTGTCCTTCGACGGCTCCGACCTGTCGAGGGTGCTGTATTGGGCCTACGGACCCGCCCCGTGGCAGACCTCGTGGAGCCATGACGGCAGGCACGTGGCGGCAGGCGGCACCGACGGCTCGAGGGACCTCAAGATCTTCGAACTGCAGTACGATGCCCTGGGCACCGACGACGCCTTCGAGGTCCACGAGGACACGCCAGAGGTGCTGGACGTCCTGGGGAACGACCTCACCATCACCGGCGACATCAGGGTCGTGAACGTGTCCTCGGTCACCCACGGGTCCGTGGGTATAACACCCGACGGGCGGGACATCCTGTACACGCCCCCGGCCAACTGGTCGGGGAAGGTCGACCTCAACTACCGGCACTCGGACATGAACGGTTCCGACCCGTCACCCATGGTCGAGATCACCGTCAATCCCGTGAACGACGTTCCGGTGATAACGACCGCCGACGTGATCATGACGAAGGAGGACGAGGAGTACAGCGTGCAGTACGATGCCATGGACGGTGACGCCAATGACACCCACGAATGGTCCTACTCATCGGAAGCGGCGTGGCTCGGCTTCGACCCGGTGACGAGGGTCCTCAGCGGGACACCGACGAACGACCACGTGGGTATCGCCAAGGTGACCATCACCGTCACTGACTCCAACGCCACGAGGGACGTGCGCAGCTTCTACCTCACGGTGGAGAACGTGAACGACGCCCCCGAGATAACGACCTCCGACGTCGTCGAGGTCATGGAGGACTCATATTACAGCATTTACTACGCCGCATCGGACATCGACCCGACCAACGACGTCCTGGCGTGGTCCCTCGAGACCGAGGCGACCTGGCTCGAGATGAGCAGCAACCACATCTCTGGCACGCCCACGAACGATGACGTGGGCGATCACCTGGTGAGCGTGACGGTCTCCGACGGGAACGGCGGCATCGACTGGACGGAGTTCACCATCACCGTCGTCAACACCAACGACGGTCCCCGCATCCTGACGACACCCTCGAGCGCCGCCACCGAGGAGGAGGAGTACAACCAGACCCTCGACGCCGAGGACGTCGACGCGAGCGACGAGCTCTCCTGGTCCATGAAAGGACCCGGATGGCTGTCCATGGACGGCGCCGTCCTCTTGGGCACGCCGGCGAACGACGACGTGGGGACCCACGGCGTGACCGTCAGCGTAACCGACGGCGAGGCCGAGGACACCCTGACCTTCGTCATCATCGTGGCGAACGTCAACGACGCACCCGAATGGCTATCGACCCCCGGGGACCAGGCCCTGGACGCGGGGGACATCATGTTCATCGACGCCCTGGCCGAGGACGAGGATGGCGACCGGATCACATACGGGCTCACCAGCGACCCTGCGTCGAGCATGACCATCAATCCATCCACCGGGACGATCAGGTGGTTCGACGCCGTGCCCGGGGAGTACACCCTGGACGTCACCGCCTCCGACGGCGTGGAGACGATATACCACACCCTCACCATCACCGTGGCCGAGCCCCCGGTGCCACCGGCGAACAAGGTGCCCGGCATATCGCAGTTCACCGTGGGGAACGCCACCTCGGGGGAGGCCTTCACCCTCATGCTCACCGGGTCCGACGGGGACCCCTGGGACGGCGGCAACCTCACCTTCACCTTGGTATCCGGTCCCTCGGGGATGATAGTGTCCGCCGACGGGGCGGTCCTCTGGCTGCCCTCCAAGGACCAGTTGGGGACGCATCCAGTGGTCATCTCCCTCAGCGACTCGAAGAACTCGACCACGGCCGAGTTCGACGTGGTGGTGACGGAGGCCGAGAAACCCGATGTGGAGGAGACAGGCGACGACTACATGTGGTTGGTCATCGCGATGGCCGTCGTCGTGGTCGTCCTTGTCGTGTTGATGATGCTGATGTTCATGAGGCAACGATGACGTCGAAGGGGTACCTGACAAGACCAGTTGTGGCGTACGGGGCAAGTTAGCAATTTCGCCCCCCGCGCCACCCCGGCGCGGGAGCACGTCGCGTCCGGGGACAGGAATGTGGTGGTCCGGCAACGGGGCGCAGGTGGTTACCGAGAACGCCGAAGGTCATCGCTGCTGCCGCCGGGGCATGAATTGCTGCGCCTCGGCCGCGCATGCGCGCACCTCCCTTGCCAGGACAGGGAGAGGGGCCTGGGATCGATCGTGGCGTGCTCGACAGCACGGGTTGATGGGTAACGGGCAAGGTGGCCAGAGCCCGGCTATCGACCTTTCTTGAGGTAGACCACCAATCCCACAATTACGATAGCAACGACGATCACGATGATGATGTACAGCGTGTATCCTTCTGCGTTCCCACCACCACCCTTTCCGTTGGATGTCTCGGGGGGCGTCACCTCAACGATGAATAAAGCATCATCCTCGTTCCCTGCGGCATCGGTGACGAGGAGCGTGACATTGTACCAACCTGGGGTGGTGAATTTGTAGGTCACCATCTTCCCGTCCATTTCGACCGGACCGTCTGGTCCATCAATCGTCCATCTGTAGGATACGATGCCCACGTTGTCGGTGCTGTTCGACCCGTCCAGTACAAGGCTGGCGTTCTGTTCGATGCTCGCATCCTCCCGGACCATGGCCTTTGGCCCCTCGATATCGAAGATCATCACCTCGAAGTCATCCTGGGCGCTGTTGCCCGCGGCATCCTTCGTGGTCAGTATTATGTTGTAGAGTCCAGGCAGTTCGAAGGTGAACGAAGCAGTATTGCCCTCCAGTGACACCCGGGCTCCGTCGTACTCGAAGGACCATGTCCACTCGACAATACCCACGTTATCGGAGCTCCCGGAACCGTCGAACGTTATCGGTTCGTCCATAGAGGAGATGATGTTGACACCCGCATCAGCCTCGGGTTCCATATCGTCCAAGACCGTCACCGTCTTTGAGCTTGTACCCCAGTTCCCGGCGGCATCCGTTACGTTGAGGGTGACGGCGAACACACCCAAGATATCGAAGTGGAAGGAGACCTCCATTCCCTCGATGTGCTCTGCTCCATCGGGACCTTCAATGGTCCACCGATAACCCGTGACCTCTACATTGTCCGTTGAAGCGTCGCCATCAAGGCCGACCGATCTGCCTAGGCCGATCTGGGGCGGGAGATCGAAGAAGGCGAACGGTGCTGTGACGTCGTTGACGGTGACGTTCATGTGATCCCTGTGCGAGTTGCCAGCGGCATCCGTCACAGTCAGCGTGATCCTATAGGTGCCCGGTTCACCGAACATGAAAAGGGTTGTCTCGCCGTAAAGGACAATGGGCGTGTCCTCGGGGAAAACGGACTTGTACTTGAACGTCCAGGTCCAGTTCACGACGCCGACGTTGTCCCGGCTCATTATTCCATCGAAAGTGACAAGGGTGTCCTCGTCGACCGTCTGGTCGTGGCCCGCGTCCGCCACCGGTGATGTGGTGTCGTTCACCATCACGGTCATCGTGTCCGTGGTCCAGTGATCTGCGAGGTCTGTGACGTTCAGCGTAACGTTGTAGGTCCCTGGATTTTCGAACATGTAGGTGGGTGCCGCACCGTAGAGGGTGACGGGAGCCCCGTCGATGAACGTCCAAGTGAAGTTGACTATCCCGACGTTGTCCGAGCTGCGACCCCCGGCGAAGGTCACCAACGTCCCCTCGTCGACGCTCACGTCCGGTCCAGCATCGGCGACGGGTGCGGTCGCGTCGTTCACGGTTATAGTGAAGGAATCGACGTCGGTCTTACCGATGATATCGGTTACCTTCAGCGTCACCGTGTAGACGGCCGGGTCGGTGAACTGGTATGTACGGACTGCGCCCCTAAGGGTCTTTGGACCGCGGTCGAAGAAGGTCCACTCGTAGTCGGCTATCCCCAGGTCGTCGGAGCTCCCGCTCCCGTTGAACGTCACCCAGGCGTCCTCGTCGACGGTCAGGTCAGAACCGGCGTCCGCCATGGGGGATTCCCTGTCCTGCCACCTGAGGAGCGGGTACGTAACGCCATCCACGATGAACCAGACGCTGTTGAAGTCCCAGTCCGCGTCGGTGAAGGTGCTCCGCCTCTTCATCTCGGCCGTGGTCAGCCCAGTTCCCCTCATGCTCTCGTTCTGGCCCGATGTCTCGACGTCCCAGAAGCATCCGATGGCCGAGGCGCCCCACTCACCCGTTAGGCCGCCGACGTACTTGTTCCCGGTCACCCTCCCTGTGGAATAGCAGTAGTGCAACCAGACGCCGTTCCGTCCAGCGAAGCCGCCGACGGACTCGTCACCGGTCACGGTCCCCGTGGCGTACGCGTTCTCGGGATAATCGTGTGAGCGGCCGTTCGTGAGGTGTCCAGCGAACCCTCCGACCAGGGTCACCCCCGTCACGTTCACGGACGCGTAGGACTCCGTGCCTGTGCCGTACCCGGCGAGCCCTCCGACCTCATTGATCCCGACGACGGTGCCAGTGACGAAGGACCGGGAGACCAACTCGCCGCTCATCGAGCCCACGATACCTCCGACCTTGTCCGCTCCCACGACGTAGCAGTCGATGACCCCGAGGTTCCTGACGGTGTTCACCATCGTTGATCCGAACATCCCGAGACAGCTGGCGAAAGGCATGTCAAGGTGCAGGTTCGATATGTTGTACCCCCTGCCGTCGAACTCGGCCGCTATGTAAGGGATGTAGAGGCCAGGGGCCGTTGACAGGTCGATGTCCGCGGCCAGGCGGAACGTGTAGTCCTCGAATCCTGCGAAGCCCTGCAGGTCCACCAGTCCCTGGATGCTGGACACATCGTAGGTCTTGCTCAGACCCACGACGGGGACAAGCGTGTCGTTGTAGTCGGATATGTTCAGGGACAGGTTGCTCCCAAACCAATCGTCGTACTGGGCATCGAACAGGCCACCTATCGTGAGATGGTGGTCCCCGTTGATCAACACGTCGTCGACGTTGTAGTGGCAATTGGGTATCCAACCCCGGTGATCGAAATACCCCACGAACCCACCGACGGAGGTGTTACCGGTCACGTTGCCCGTGGAGTAGCAATTGGATGTTATCCTCGTTGCTTCCCTCCCCGAGAAACCCCCTACGACGTCCCTTCCCGACACATCACCCGTCGCGTAGGAGTCCGATACCGTCCTTCCCCAGGTGCCACCGCAGAGCCCACCGACGAAGCGGTCCCCCGTCACGTTCCCGGTGGCGTAGCAATTGCTCACGTCGGCGTTGTCATGGTCCCCGATGAGACCACCTGTAAAGTTCTTGGCCCCGATGACATCCCCCGTGGCATAGCACTGGTCCACGGTGGCGCTGGTTCCACCGATCAACCCCCCGACGTAGTCACACATGCCGGTCACATCCCCCGTGGCATAGGACCTGGTCACGATGCCTTCATGAGTGTATCCGATGAGCCCGCCGACCCCTCCATACCGTCTCGTGGTGTTCGTTCCCCTGACATCGGCCGTGGAATAGCACCTGTCCACGGTGCCACGCGTAGTGTATCCCACGAGGCCGCCTGTGGCGGATATTGTCCCGGTCACGTTCCCACTTGAGTATGAACCGGACAACGAACCTTGGTCGAAGAATCCCATCAGTGGACCCGTGCTCGAGCCCCCGGTGACGTTGACGTCGACCAGGCCGACATCCTTCACCCTGCAGCCTTGCTGAATGTATCCGAGCAGCCCGACGGATCTGGTAGTCGGGCGATAGATGAACAGGCCCGAGATTGTGTGGTTCCTTCCGTCCAGGCTGCCTACGAACGGGGTTATGTTCGTCCCGACCGGGAGGAACCCCGCCCCTGAGTTCCAGTTGACGGTGTCGAACGCGTCGATATTATTTGCCAAGGTGTAATTAGCGCTCGGGTCGTGGCTCATGTTCTGTAGGTCCCAGATGTCCTCGATGACGTAGGGGTCACCCGCCGACCCGTCCCCCCCGCCGAAGGAACCTCCCGTGCCCTCCACACCGGGGACGCTCGCCCATGAGGATATGATGAGGGAGAAGATGAGCAGGATTAGACCTACATGATGAAGGCGGACGAAACCCCGGCGATGCATACACGACCCCTTGAATATAGGGGCCAAGGTGGTTGAAATAGATTGCCATTCTGGACAATATCGACTTGTTCAGGATCTACTCTACAGGAATGGTCGAGGGTACGGGACAATGAGGGTCATAATTGCTCCTGGCTCCCCATTGGACGTACAGGACAGATATCGTTGTGGGGTCTGGGACAAGTTTGCCATTCCCCCGCCCCCGGACAGGGATGTGGTGGTCCGGCGAGAAGGCGAAGGTGGCTCCCGGGGCCCCATGGGGGTGCCTGCTGAGGTCGCAGGGGCATGAATTGCTGCTGCGCGGTCGGCGCGCATGCGCGCACCTCCCTTACCAGGACAGGGGAAGGGGGCCTGGAATCGATCGTGGCGTGCTCGACGACACGAATTGATGGGTGTGGAGCAAGAGAGCCAGAGCTTTCATTTTTCAGTTGTGACGTGCCGAGCAAGACGCCTATATCTCCTCGATCGGTGTCTCCTCCCATTCATCATCGGAATCGGGATCCCCTGGATCACTCACCGGCGGTCTCCGTTTCAGGATGAGCACTGCAACGACGGCGATGATGGCGACAAGGACCACGACCATCAGGGTCATCAGGGACCCTGAGGTCTCCTCCTCGATAGTGAAGAAGACAGCTGCGGCGCCGATGTTTCCCGCCTCATCGAAGGCCCGGACCACTATAGTGTGGTTACCGTAGCCGGGCAATTCCACATCGATGGGACCGCTGGCATCGACAGGGACCCATTCCCCCTCGCCGACCCGGACCTCCGTTGTTGTTCTCCCGTGGCTGTCGGACACCCGCACCGTGAGCCGGACTGTCAACCCATCCTGGTGGAGCCTCTCATCGACCCTTGGCTCCAATATCTCTATGTCCGGTGCGGTCCTGTCCAGCATGAAGGTGGCCACCACGACCTGGGACATGAGGCCCGGCGCGTTCCTGGCCACGACGCTCACCTTATGCTCGCCATCCTCCAGTCCGGATACGTCGACGGAGAACTCCCCATCGGAGCCCATCCATTGATCATCCCCCGAGGGGTCACGGTCCACCGCGAACCTCACTTCGGTGGGCCCGTAGCGGTCGGAAACGTCGATGTCAACGGCCACCTCGTCGGCGTTGGTGATGTCACCCCCGGGAAGGGAAACACCGATCGTGGGGGGGAAGGAGGCAAAGTGGATCACGTCGATAGCGCTGCCGATGTTGCCTGCCAGGTCCATCACCCAGACTTGGACGGTACGCTCCCCCTCGATATCGGGTATCTGCCACGGGACCGAGGGCCGGTAATCCATTCGCTCCGCCTCTGCCCAGTCGTCGGAATTCGACACCCAAAGGTCCGTCACAAGGCCAAGGTCGGTATAGGCGATGGTCAGCTGTACATCCGCCCGCACGGTGAACTCCGCATCCAGGTCTATGGACACGGCCACCTCCGGGGGTGTGGCATCTAGCATTATGTCGTCCGACACCGGGAGGGACATGATCCCCCGGAAGTCCTCGAAACGCACGTAGACGGTCTTGAGACCATCTCCCGTGGACAGTATCCATATGATCCTCTCGGAGAACTCCTGCCACTGCGCACCCTCGAAGGCATCGTCCTCCGACACCTG
>JAUVEQ010000115.1 GCA_030594725.1 Methanobacteriota archaeon | reverse complement strand
GATGCCATAGGTCCCTCCCGACGAGGTTATGGTGACGTTGTTGAGCACCATGGTGCCTCCCTGCTCCACAGTGATCATGTACTGGTCCGGGCCCGATGCCCTCACAAGGAGGGTCGAGTCGTTGATGGTGAGCAGGGCGTCGGGCTCGACGGTCAGATTACCGTCCAGGTTGATGGTGAGGTCCGTGTACTCCTCTGTGCCAGAGATGTTCGTGTTCCCCCAGGTCACCTCCTCGGCCGAGGAGGAGGGGAGGAGGACGAGGACGAGGAACAGGGTTGCTATGAGGATGAGGACGGTCAGGGGGATGTGGTGGAGGGAGAGCCTCCTGGCCTTGGCACTCCTCCGGCCTCCATTGCCATGAGTGTTCTCCTCATCGACCATGTAATCCGTCCCTCTGATACGTCCCCAGGATGGGACAGGACCTTCTATGAGAACCTGGGTATATAAGACTTGTCGGAATCGATGGAGGGTCGCCCTGTCCCCCCGTCCAGGTTGTGTCACGCCTTCTCGATCACGGTGACCCTCATGATGTCAGCCGATTCGTTGCCGACGGTGTCGGTCACCGTCAGGACCACGTCGAAGGTCCCGGTCCTGTCGAACACGAAGGTTGCCCTTTCTCCATGGAACAAGAAGGTGTTCGGGTCGTACTCGACGGACCATAGATACTGGTCGATGGCCTTGTCGTCGCTCGACCCGGACCCGTCGAGGGTGTACGCGGTCCCAAGTTCGATGGTCACATCAGGACCCGCATCGGCCACGGGATCCTCAATGTCGGGTCGGGGATCGAGCATCCCTGGAGGTATCAGGACAATAACGACGACGGCGATGATCGCTATCAACAGGACCGCTATCACGGGGTTACTGTCATCGGACATTGGAACACCTTGACCTCGACCCCTGCTTGTGTTCCCCCTCATAAAGGCAACCCCCCAACGTGTACCCGAAGGTCAACGAACGCCAAGGGGGTCAGCTCAGAGAGCTGGCCCCACCGGTCCGAGGGTGCATTATCGAGAGGATTTCGATGGGTCCTCTGACCCGATGGGGACCGTCCGTCCTCCCGAGGACCGGTAGGATCCGGCAATGCTCAGGATAATTTGGATGATGATATCAAAGGTCCTTATTTCGTAATCTTGAACCCGTGAACCGGATATTATGTTTCTCGATATTTGTACGATGCAATCCTACAATGTCCCGAAAGGCATCGGTGACCTCTTGATGATCGGGTGCGATATTATGGGTCTCTTTGCTATCGGATCTCAGATCAAATAGCATCTCCCCATCAGCATTTGAATAGATGTATTTGTACGAATCAGTACGGATACCACTGTTCCTGTAGGCATAATTGACCTTGACAGAGCCGGGACTTGATGCGATATCCGCAAAAATGAAAGGTGATCTATGATCTCTCATTGAACACCCAATGAAATCGCGAGGTCTCTTGATGTTCAACCAGTCCAATATAGTTGGAGATAGATTCAATAGTTCATTCAAAGCATGCGTATCTGAAGGAACACCTATGTTCTCAAGCGCACTGTCTCCGATCAATATGAATGGAACATGTAATAGTTCATCATACAATTTCGGGAAATGGCCGACATCTCCATGATCGAAGAGTTCCTCTCCGTGATCGGATGTGATTATGACAATTGAATTCTTTAAATGTGGTCTGTCGAATATGTATTGAAGTAATTTATGAATGTAATTATCAATGGTTTGAACGCTAAGATCATACAACTGAGATATCCTAATCTTATCATCTGATGTGGCCGTCTCTTTGTTATTTCCGATCACCCTTTCATTGATATCGATGATCTCTTGAACTGTAAAATCTGATCCATCGATCACTTCGAACATAGGATAATAGGGCGCATGTGTGTCCATGTAGTGGATCCATAGGAATCTGTTCTTGTCATTTTTCTTCCTTAACACCCTTTTAACGTGTTCATTGATCTTATTGCCCGGAACATATGGATATTGGAAATATCTTGTAAGGAACAACCGATAATACGTCCCCCACTTATATTTCAAGGCTCGAAATGCCTTGGATTTTGAGTCGGGAGAGAAGAAATCAATGAATGTATCGAATCCCCGATCATATCCATAATATTTGGATAGGAACGGATTTGAATTGATACCTATTGTCTGAACACCGTTGTTGTGAAGGATCTCTGGTAGAAAGGGACGCCTCTGTGAAAGTGAATCATATCCATTGTACATGAGTGGATAGGATGAACTGAACATGGAACCAAAGGATGATGGCGTATTCGTAGCATTGGAGAAGACATTTGTGAAATTGATACTTCGAGACATCCAGGACTCTAGATGCGGTGTGGTCCTATTCTTATATCCATTTATTGATAATCTATCGAATCTCAACGCATCTATTGTTATTAGAATAACATTCAAGGGTGAACGGTCCATCTGAATACAACCCCTATGGATCCTTTGAGACCTTCAACTGATGGGTCAAGTTCCTTCCACGGGGCCCTTCGTCTGAGATCCGGTCGGGATCTTCTGTGTTCGTTGATATTTCAATCATCACCCTTCCATCGATTGTCAAAGTGGAATTGATATCTGACCCATATCTACCATGGGGTCCTCGACGGATTTCTTCATTTTTATGGATCTCATTGATCATAGCTTGTTGCAGACCTGCGAAATTCCATAGGTTTTCCCCCACACGTCACCGGGGGGGCCAGCATAGGATCCAAGGACCTTGGACCACATACCGGGGTATGCTACGACCCGAGCATGGAAGGACCCCCGGTCATAAAAAAGATTTCGACCTTTTCCGATGCAACCCCGTGGCCACAGGGGAGCAGCCGTCCGCAGCCGGAGCGGGTTATGGGCATCTCCATCGGAGCGGATGGACCGGACAGCTAGGGACCTTCCTGAGACCGACCTCGACGATACAATGACCAGAATATCATAAAATACGAGGAATATCTTAACTGAGAGAACGGCGATAATTAATTAGAGTGGGGCCGGCTTCCAGAGAAATCCTTATCTATGTCGAAGGCATGTTGGCGGGCGATGGCCCGCAGGAAACGTCGAGCCCAGGTCAGGACCCCCGCGAAGTTGATGGAGCGGGAGCTGGTCCACCGGGCGGAGAAGCTCGCCAAGGACCCGGGACGTCCACTACCAACGATCGTTCCTCCTTGCGCCAAGGACCCCTTCGCGAAGGCGCGGAAGAAGATGGAGCATATCTCCCGCTTCGCCGATAACGAGGACAAGCTGAAGAGGTTCGCGAACCGCGGGGACGACATCGTCAGGGCCTACGCCGGCACGCTGATGCTTGCCGCAGCGGGGAAGGCGCCGTACCTCGCGACATTGAAGCTCCCTCAGGGAGAGGTCTTCTACGCCATGCGGGGCAAGGCGAAGAAGGAGAAGCTGGCCGGGATGCAGTGGTTCGACCATCCTGTCTACAGGTTGCTCCTGTTCCTCGACCTGGCCCTCAAGCGGCCGAACTACCACTTCTATTCCACCAAGGACAAGCTGTACTGTTCGTGCAAGGAACCACGTCCACCCGCGGACTACGTGACCTTCGCGATGCAGCAGCCCAGGGCCAACATCTCCCAGGTGGAGGACGGGCTTTGGTCCTGCCCCCATGTGGACGCAAAGGCCCTCAAGGCGGGCGACCCGATAGATGACACCTACATGCGACTCACCTGGCGTTCCGGTGGCATCGTGATCGGCCTGTGCAAGAAATGCGCCAGGACCTCCAAGGACTCGACCCTGGGATCCATCACCAAGCACATGGCGATACCCAGTATCGAGATGGACTTCCAGGTGTCCGTGCTCCATCGGCTGAAGGGGGCGGAGGACTGTGCCCTGTGGGACAAGCTCTCCAACCTTCCCATCGATGCGGACAACCAGGAGGCGTACTTCAAGGGTCAGTTCAGTGACAACGGCCTCATCGAGAAGCACCTTGTGACCGTGAACGAGGAGCTCAGCGCATACCGGGGACCACATTTCATCCTGGAGAACCGTTGCTACTGCGACGACGCCCAGGCCTTCCTGGACGCGCTGAATCCCAGCGACGAGGAGCGACTCGCCCTGGAGGCCATCCTACCCGGCCTGGACCATCCACTGGTCCTCGAGAGGGCCACGCCATCGAAGGTGCTGGTCGAGCTGTGGGATGACCATGGCGAGGAGGCGCTGCGAGCGGTCGTGGGCGGTGACGAGGAGCTGCTCTCCAAGTACCTGGAGCATCCAGATGTCCAGTCGAGCCCCTCCAACGTGCTCAAACGGGCCCTGGTCGATCACAGGAAGTCCACCATCATATCACGCCTGCCCGTGTATGACAAGTTGCCCACGATAGCCCGCTTCGCAGACCGTGTGGCCCGTTCCTACAGGACGGAGGGCACAGAGGGAGCCCTTAAGGCCATAGAGAAGGGACGGGGTTCGGACACGAGGATCAAGTCCGTGGCGTACTCGTTCCTCCTGGCCCTGGGCAAGGATGCGTCCAAGAAATGGCAGTACGACGGGACCGAGATAGACTTTGCCAACTTCCTCCAGGCCAAGGCAAAGACGCTACTGGATGCAAAGCCAGAGGATTACCATGAGGCCCTCCAGGCGTTGCTCTCGGCCACTGGCTCGACCGAAAGGGTCCCCGAGCCCAAGGAAACGTAGGTGCCGCCATGGCAACCGATCGGCCCGAGATTACCATCCGTACTGGCTTCTCCTCGACAATGGTCATGTTCGAGGTCAAGATCACCAATCCAACCTCTGGCGACCTGAGGGCCATTAGGCTCACCCCAAGGCCCATACCCCCGTCCACTTGGGTGGACCGGGAACAACACCTCATCCCCCTCCTGAGGTCGCGGAAGTCACGCAAGGTGGCCTTCAGGCTACGTCCCTCCCCAGGCCAGCAGGTCGTGGCCATGGACCTCACGGTGGAGTGGGAGGATGCCTACGGTGCAAGCCGGGGCAGGTCGGAGGTCTCCTCGAAGCCGGTGGAGCTGTCGGTCCCCCGCCTGCACAAGCCCACCGAGGGAATGGACCGATGGCGAGCGGGCCTGAGCGGTGGGACCGCGGTGGAGCTAAGGCTCAGACAGAAACTCCCTCCCGACGAGATGGTGGATATCCTCAAGGAGGCAATGGAGGACGCTCCCGGCCTGGTCTCCGTCCAACGTGACGAGGGACCCCGTGGCGCAACGGGGCGCATCTGGATCAGGGCAGAGGGTTCCCGAGGCCGCCGGGCCGGGCTTCTGGTGGACATAACACCCGACCCTGTGACCGGCGGTAGCCGAGTGCTGCTCACGGCAACGGCCACCACCGAGGAGCTACTGACCCTGTTCTACCATGCGTGCCTGTCCCTCATGGCCGACGCGCTACCGGGGATTGAGGGGATCGCACCCCACAGCCTCTCGGACGTCCAGTGACCGGCGGCGCCCAGGCTGTTCGTTCCAAGGCAAAGGTGACAAAGTGGGCGGATGCTCAGTCCCACTTCTTGTTCTTGTTGTTCTTATCACGTCGGCGGTCCTTCCCCCCCGGGGACACCTCCGTGGGGGCTTCCTCCTCCTCCAGGTCCCCGGACTTGGGGGTGTGCTTCCAGGTACACTTCTGGAAGTACTTGGGGAGGACCCCGAGAATGGTGCTGCACTCCTCGCAGATCACGACCAGGTAGATCTCCTTGTCCTGGACCTCTCCATCGGTGACCTTCCCACAATGGGGGCAGACGGGCGTGGTCATGTGAACCGCTGATGGGAGGGTGATGGGGATTAATCAATATTGTGGCCGCGGGTCGGAGGGGTCGAGGCTCGCATCATCTACACGATTGCTTCGCCATGAAGGTCTCTCATCCTTCGTCGGCGAGGGTGTTCTTGTACTCCTCCAAGAGGGCGTCGCCATAGCCCTTCTCGGCCTTCGGCGGCACGTAGTTGTAGATCCTCGTCCTCATGACCAGTTGGGCCCGGATCTCGTCATCGTCCTCAAGGCCCATATCCCGGACCTCCATCATGACCTTCCGGAACTCTATGATGCCGACCATGTTCCCCTCGACATTGATCCTGTGGAACCTTCGGGCCGCGTCCGCTGAGCAACATGTAACTCCCTTGTCCTGTTCCATTCGCTCACCTTCTCCGAGATATCCAACGTCGTTGCGGTCGACCAGGTCCGATGGGATGTTGGTAAGGCTCACCATGTTTAAGAAGGGTGTCCCTTCCTGTGATGGCCCATCCGGGACGGGAGGTCGTTCAGATCTCGTCGGTGACCTCTTCCAGGACCCAATCATCTGTTGACTTCGCCTCCTCTTTGGGTTCCGGCTCGGGTTCCCCCTCCCCTCCATCTTCGGGACCCTCATCCTCGGGGGACTCCTCGGGAGCGGGGGGCTCCTCCTCCGGAACCTCGTCCGTGGGAGCCTCTTCGGGAACGGGAACCTCCTCCTCGGGGATCTCTTGAAGGGGGGTCTCCTCGGATACGGGGACATCCTCCTCGGGGATCTCTTGAAGGGGTGCCTCCTCCTCGGGAACGGGAACCTCCTCCTCCGGAATGGGAACCTCCTCCTCCGGAACCTCCTCAAGGGGAGCCTCCTCGGGAACGGGGACCTCCTCCTCCGGAACCTCGTCGATGGTAACCTCTGGTTCGGGATAGGTCTCCGGGTACGCCTCGGGTTCTGGATAGGTCTCCGGGTACGCCTCGGGTTCGGGCGGGACCTCTTCCATTATCTCCGCCACGTCCGCCTCCGTATCCACGCCCTCATCGATGGCCAATCCTCCCTCGGCGCCCAGGATCTCCTCGGCCCACATCGCCTCCTGACCAGGTTGATACATGGGAGGTTCGGTTGCAGCGACCGAGGGCTCGGGGATCTCCTCCACATCCATGATGACGGGTCCAGTGCCGGGAGGGTTCATGATGGGGTCCTCCATCATGAGCTCGAAGTGCTCTTCGGCGGGTGCCTCCGCTTCGACCGGACCGGCCGATACCACCAGGGGAGCCACGGGTTCGAGCTCCTCCACGGGGGGTTCGGGGGGATGTCGCATGGTCCTGACCTTCTGCATACCGATGATGATCAGACTTATCGTCATGATGCTCATGATGAGCAGGAGCAGGAGCAATAGGTTCATCCCGGTATCCTCCCCAGTGGCGGCCTCCTTGGTCTCCTCGAGGTCCGCGCTCATCTGGTCCAGCTGGGCCAGGATGGTGTCGAGCTTGTCAAGGGCCAGCAGCGAGCTCTGGGTCTCGTTGAACCCAACGTCCACCTGGTCGCTCAGCGCGTCAAGGCCAGCTATCATCACGTTCACGGATTCCGCATGACGGGAGGCCTCCGTCGTGTTCAGACCCTCCAGGTCCTCCGAGAGGTCCACAAGTCCCGTCCGCAGCTCCTGGAGCGAGGTGGAGTTGATCGTCTCGATCAGCTCGTTGGTCCCCTCTATCGCGTCCATCACGTCCCCGTGCTGGGCCGTTCCGTTCTCGTCCATTCCCACCAGGAATGCGGAGATCGCCATGAGGCCGTCAAGGGCATCGGACCTGAACTCTGCGATGGCCAGGTCGATCTCGTCCAACCGCAGCTGCAACGAGGTGTTGATCAGGTCCATGTAGAGTTCCAGCTGGACCGTCTGGAGGTCGATGTACTCCTGGAGGGCGGTGGAGTTGTCGGCCATCGAACCCTCCAGCTCGTCAAGCCGGGTCTGGATGGCATTGTCCAGGTCCACGAAGGAGGTGTTCAGTCCCGCCCATACGATCCCGAGGCTCTGCTGTATCTCGGCCTGGCTGAGGTGGATCTCGCCCGCCAGGTAGGCCTCCAGGGTGGCAAGCTCGTCGGTGATGTTGCCCTCCGTGGTGTTCAACCCGGCCAGCACCTCATCGAAGCCCTGTTGCGCGCTGCTGTTGATGCCGTCCCACATCGTAGCCAGGGCGGAGACTATCGTGGCCAGGTTGGCGCTCTCGGTGGCGTTGTAGTCTGACCACATCCCGGACAGGGTGGTGCCCATGTCGTCCAGCTCCGTCAGGATATCGGTGACGGCCTGGGCCAGTTGTGCCTGGTTCGTGGCGTTGAGGCCGTCGATCTCGTCCAGGACCGTGGCAAGGGTGTCCAGGATGGCGGTCATCTCCCCATGATAGCTGTTGCCAGCCACGAGGAACTTGGTCAGGTTCGTCGCCTCCCAGACCAGGGACCCGCGTAGGTATGCCCTCGCATCCACATCCAGGGCCACGGCCCCGATGGAGATGTCGCTGGACAACCAGAAGG
>JAUVEQ010000390.1 GCA_030594725.1 Methanobacteriota archaeon | reverse complement strand
GATGGGGAACAGGACCGCCAGGGTCATCAGGGCCTTGGCGTCACCACCCCCGTGCAGGATCCGGACCTGGTAGAGGCCCAGTGCCACCACGATCATCATCACAGAGCTGACGATGTACCAGTAGGGGCCGGTGTCCGAGAGGTTGTCGTATGCCAGGACAAGGATGGCCACCGAGGCGACGAGCAGGATGACGGAGACCCCCAGGTCGACGATGTACACCCGCGCCTCCGAGGGGGTGAGCTCCCTGTCCTGGTCCTCCTCGTCGGCTGGCATCACGGGCCAGAGCTCGCCACCGGTCACCACGACGGCGAAGACGGCCGCCACGGGAAAGGCCAGCAGCAGGTACCAGCCCGTCGATCCCTCCAGCAGGGACAGGTCCACGACCAGGAGGCCGACGCCTATGCCAGCCACGACGTACCACAACATGTTGGGGACCCTCCTCGTCCGGATATCGGAGACGGAGGCCAACGCCAAGGCGATGATGGCCACAAGGATACGTACGACGTCTATGGTCGTCGATGCATCTGTACCCGAGAGGGCCATGACGAGCAGAGCCCCCTGGACGGTATATATGCATTGCCATGGCAGTTCCAAAGAAGGTATCCAGGAGCGTGGCCGTGAAGATTCACAAACCCGAAAAAGTTGAAACAATGCTTATATACATCCGGGGTGATAGCCTGACCTGAATTAGGGAGATTGGCCTAGCCAGACTGAGGGAGATGGCGGACAGTATGGCGAAAAAAGGTAAGAAACGGGACAAGTCGGAATCATCCGGCGTGGACCTCCAGCCCACGGGGATCGACGACCTTGACGAGATACTTCAAGGCGGTGTCCCGGAAGGCAGCAGCATCCTGATCTCCGGCGCCTCTGGCACCGGGAAGACCACCACCTGCTTCGAGATACTCAGCCGTGCCGCTTCCAATGGGGAGTCCGGTGTGATATTCCTCACCTCCGAGACCCCTGAACGGGCGATAGCCAACATGGGTCCCTACGAGTTCTTCTCCCCGTCACTTGTCGACGACGGCAAGCTCGTCATCGAGGACATGGGCGAGACCTACAAACACCTCGGTATCGAGCATCCGGACACCGGCCTTTCCCAGGAGGACGGTCACAAGCTCCTGGCAGCTATCGAGAAGGCCGTGGACGACGCCGGGGCCAAGAGGTTGGCCATCGACAGCCTGACCGGCGTCCTGGCCTCCTTCGACAACGAGGGCCGCGTACGCAGCTTCCTGAAGCAGATGGTACGGACCTTCACCGCCAAGGGGATAACCCTCTACCTCACCTCTGAGCTGCCCCCGGAATCCGTTCGTTACTCCTCGATGGGCATCGAGGACACCCTCACGGACGGCGTCATACTCCTTTCCAACATCGAGAGCCGGGGCGACCTGCTCCGGAGCCTTCAGATCATCAAGATGCGCGGTGCCGGACATTCCAGGTCCCGCTACGTGATGGACCTCACCCAGTACGGCATCATCATCGTGCCAGTGCTCAAGTCGTATACCAGGGGAGGTGGTGAGTAGATGACCACTCCCGAACAGATCGGCGCAGCGCTCAAGGAGACCTCCGACAACGCCGCGATATCCCTGATAACGGACATCAACAACTACTTCACCGCCATGAAGGAGGTCGTGACGTACACCAAGGACGAGGGTCTGGCTTGCATCTACATAACCGCCACGATCCCCTCTTCGGTGATCAAGGAGCAACTGGCCTCCGAGGACATCTCGTCCGATCACGTCCACTTCGTGGACTGCATCTCGTTCATGGTGGGCAAGGGCCCCGATGACGAGGGTTCCGTGTTCTACATCGAGAGCCCGACCATGATCGAGACGATCATGCTCAAGGTCCACACCATGATGAAGCGACTGGGCGATCAGCCCAAGCTGGTGTTCCTGGATTCTGTGAACACCCTCTCCCTGCACAACGACGAGAAGTTGATGCAGGAGTTCGTCCACTACCTCATCAACACCCTGCGTGTGAAGGGCGTGACCTCGGTGATGCTCTCGATCGAGGACCAGACCCCCGAGGACCTGGAGATCATCCTCAAGTTGGTGTGCGATGAGGTCATCGAGGCCATAGGCGAGGAAGAGGAGTACTGACCCTCCCGCATGGCCGTCTGACACAGTTGTTATCTAGAATCCACGCGATGTACCCGCAGGTGTGTCCTTGTGAAAGTGGCGATCGTGACCTACGGCCTCATCAACAGGAGGGTCGCCCTCATGCTCAAGGAGCGGGGGATCGAGGTCGTGGTCTTCGAGGATGCCGAGCTATGGGCCGACATGGCCCGCGAGGACGGCATGGAATGCTGCCAGGCCCTTGTCAGCGACAACGAGGCCGAAGGTCCTCTCCAGGGCACTGAGGTCTTCGTCATGATGGACGTGGACGCCCTCCGGGTCGACCGCCTGGCCAAATCGTTCCGCAGGAAGTTCCCCAAGGCCCGGATAATCGCCTCCGATGTGGTCATCCAGGAGCTTCCGTACCTGGAGACCTACACCGGCGAGGGTCATGCTATGCGCGTGGGGCAGGAGGCACTGGCCAGCACCGTCGTATCCAAGATCGAGGAGCACATGGCCAAGCGGTCCACGGACAGCCTGGTGGAGACCCTGAAGGCCGGGGGCGGCACCGAGGTCGCCATATTCACCCACGACGACCCGGACCCCGATGCCATCGCCGCGGCCATGGGCCTGGCCCGTATCTGCCAGGAGCTGGGTCTGGAGGGCAAGATCTACCATGGCGGCCGCTTGAACCGTCTCCAGAACAGGTTCTTCGCCCGTCTCATCGAGGCGCCCCTCTCCAGGCTGGAGCCCGAGGATGCCCCACACGTCATCCAGGGCGCCGCCAGGGTCGTCCTCGTGGACGCTGGTCGACCCGGCGCCCACAACGTGCTGCCCCCCGAGGCGGTCCCCAACGTGGTGCTGGACCATCATTCCACCAACCGTGATGTCAGCGC
>JAUVEQ010000205.1 GCA_030594725.1 Methanobacteriota archaeon | reverse complement strand
AGTGGCATAATTCCGGCCATTCGGAGCTGGCTCGTGTCTGACGATACGAAAACTCTCAAATACGACCGTCCCCATATCGCCCATTGACCCCTGGGAGTGACGGTCATGAACGAATCCCAATCCACCAGCGGACCCAACTATAAGAGGGAATTCGAGAAGGAGAGGCAGCGCCTTGCCCAGCTCTGGGATGCTTACGAGGACCAGGAGAAAGAGGTGAACAGCCTCAAGGATAAGGTCCATCAGCTGAAAGAGACGCTGGAGGAGAAGGAGAGGATCATAAGGAGCCTCAAGGATGTTCTCCAGACCCGGGACACCGAGAACCGGGAGCTGCACATCGAACTGACCGCGCTGCGTTCTGACAAGAGCACCTGGGACCCGAAGGTCAAGGACCTGGAGCAGAAGGTCAGACTCCAGCAGGACCAGTTCGCAAAGCTCTACAAGCTCGCCGAGGACCTGGACATGGAGCTCAAGGAGGCCCGCGCCCAGATCGAGACCCGTGACCGATGGTACAAGAAGAACATCCTGGTCATGGGCAATATCAGGCGGGCGATGGAGGACCGTGAGGACATGATCGAGTCCACGACCTCCAGGGGCTACGAGCAGGACCTCGACGGTGAGCTGACCAAGCTGAAACCCACCGATTGAGGCGGTACGCCATCCTCGTCAGGGTCATCAGGACTTCCCTTCCAGCACCAGCCTTGTCAACGGTGACAGGTCGGGGAGCTCGAAGGTGGGCTGGGGAAGGTCCTGTGGATAGCTCACCATGTAACGGTTGAGCCACGCCACGTCCAGACCCGCTGCGCTCGCACCCGCGACGTCGGCAACGGGGGTGTCACCGGAATGGAGCACCTGGTCGGGTTCAAGTCCGCCCATCTCCAGCAAGGCCGTCTCGAATATGATCGGCTCAGGTTTGTAGGACACGACCCTCTCGGAGCTCACGGTCACGCTGGGTCTGAGCCCGTGGTGTGCCACAACGGCCTGTAGGTCCTCTTCGTCCACGTTCGAGATGATGCCCCAGGGCACACCGGCCGAATCGAGGGAGCTCAGGACATCGGCCACCTCGGGGAACAGGTCCGCGGTACGCAGGGTGTTGAACATCCCGTCGAGGACCTCATCGGCGTAGTTCCGTAGATCGCCCTCGACCCCGAGTTCCTGAAGGACCCATACCAGGCTGACCTTGAAATCCTCTTGCACGGTAATGAACTCGGAACCCTGCAGACCCTTGAAGGTGAATTCCCGCCACTTGTCGCGGAACACCTGGGCCTTCTCCACGAGGTCGTGGTCAGTCAATATCCGCTCGAGGGTCAGGTTGAACACGGTCCGGAAGTCCAGAAGGGTCCCGAACAGGTCGAGCGTGACCGCCTGATAATGCCTGCCATGGTCACTTCCTCGCATTTGGGTCCGTCCCCCGGATATCGATATCGTGAATGGCTGCGCCGACCTTCGACGATGAGGGCCTCACAGCTTCGCCTTTGCGGTCTCCAGGAGATCGACAGCGCCCTCCAGCTCGTTGGCGTTGATCAGCTTCTTCGCCTTGAACAGGAGCTGCTGGACATCGAGGTTCGACGAGGAGCCGGCCTCGACTATCGGAAGGAGCTCTTGGATCTGCTTGCGATAGCTGTCCTCCTTCATCTGTTTGAGGTAGCCATCCGCCTTGGCCGCCAAGGACCTGGCCGCCTCGTAGTTGCCAGCCTCCATCGCCTCCATGGCCTTCGAGATCATCTGCTCTGCCATGGTGACATCCTCGCCCAAGGCCTTGACCTGCATGATGAGCGCGTTGGTGAACCGGATGATGCCCTCGGTCTTGGACCGGGCGTGTTCGTGATAGGTCTCGTCGGACATCCGGGTCGCACGACGCAGGTACCGTACCGCGAGCTCGTCCGAGCCACGCTCCCTTGCGTTGGTGGCCTGCCGGCAGAGGTCCTTCACCTCCTTCATGTCCGCGCCGTCGAGCTCCGCCTTCTCGATGGTCGACCAGCATGCATCCCGCTTCTCCTCGAAGGTGCAGATCAGGCACACGCCGTCTTCCATGGGGTTCCCGCATTCCGGACAGGGTTTACCCGGGGGCTTCTCATCCCGGGTCGAGATCAGCTCGGCCGCTACTAAGGCGGCTGGTATGGCTGCCTCCTCGCCCTCAAGACCGATGACCTTCGCATCGAGGGACGGCCCCTTTGCTCCCGAGTACTCCTCGACGGTCGACTCCAGGGTCTCGCCCTTCTCGGTAGCGGCCCAGATCTCCTCCATCTTCTGCTCGGCCTCGTTCACGATCTCGGCGGCCATTGCGAAGTCGCTCCAGTTGAGCCTGTGTTCGGCCTTCCGCAAGAGTGCCTCGGCGTCGGTGAAATCGGCATCGGCCTGGCTCTTGTAGGTCCGGATGGTGTGCCTTACAGACTCGATCTTCTCGGAGGCGGCACATTTAGGGCACACGGCGAATGGGTCAGGAAGATCGGTACCGCACTTGGGGCAGACTATCTTCTCGGCCTCCAGCTCCGCCTTTGACTTCTGCCTCCTGAGGATGTTCAGACCGCTGCTGGTCATTCCGGCAGGGCGGAGGTTGGAGTACTTCGTCCTCCTCAGGATATAGTAATCACGAGGATGCTTGCCCACGATGGCGCGGACCTCGATCTTCTTTGCGATCGCCTCCTCCTTCTTGCGGATGAGCTCTTGTCGACGGGCCTCCTCGGCCAACCGACGGGCCTCCTCGGCCTTCTTCCTCCTCTTGTCGTACACTATGAATCCCACGATGGCCATGGCCGCCACCGCGATCACCGCGATGATCGGGGTCCAGTTGATGGGTACCTCGACGACCTCGGCTTTGACGGTGCCAAGGGTGGAGGTCTTTACGCCCTTGTCGTTGTACAATTCGACAAGACCGTACCGGTAGTAGGAGTTGAGCTTCAGCTCGTGTTCGCCCGCACTTGTGAGAGTGATCTTGAAGGTGATGATGGCGGATTTGTTCTTTCCAAGCTCGACTATCCTGGTGTCCTGCTTCTTTCCCTTGACGGTAAGTTCCACCGTGGTCTTGTTCCCACCGGTGAGGTCGATGGTCCCCTCGTTGGTGACCTCCACCGTCACGCTGAATTCCTTACCCACATCTACCTTGCTCGGGAGAGGTTCGGGCATGACCCATTCCAAAGCGGCCCCGTTGTGCTTCTCGAGGGCAAGCGTGGGCAGGGTCGAGCCAACGACCAGAGTGAGCAGTATGAAGCCGAGCAGCAATGCCGTCCGTGTTCTGACCATTGGCTTGCATGGATGATTCAGGGGGTCCACCTCCATGACTGTCCCCTAGGGCGCTGACAATTGAGCACCCGTTCCACATCCCAGTCCCTCGGGGGGCCACGAATAATGCGGTTCTCGCACTGGATAGGGTCTGTTTGGCGGAATACTGTTAATCGTTAAAATACCTTTTCAAATACGGCCCGGGCCTAGATTTGTTTATATTCCCGTGGATGGTGGGGAACGATCGGAACACTACACTCCTGGTTCCAGGACATGGTCGAACAGAAGTTTGTTGGCCGCCGCGAACCACACGACGGGTAACAAGAGCAGTGCTGAGAAGGTGACGAGGCCGATGAGTGGGATGAACGCAGCCATCGTGGCGGCGAAGGTTGCCATCTCGTGAATGCTGAAGGTGCGTTTCAACCGGGATCGGTCGAACCTGACCCTACGCCTCATGAAACGGCCCAAAGTGACCATCATGACGGTTGCGAAGAGGGCGACGAGGGCGACGACCGTAACCGTCACGACCACGTCCTCGGGGTCGACAAGGTACGCGATGGTGAAGGCGAGCACTCCGATTCCCACGGCCTTGATCGTTAGGCCAGATGCAAGGAAGCCTCGGCCCATGACAAGTTCACCATCCTCAACGCGAACGCCCAGCACCGCAGCGAAGGTTCGCGCCCCTGCCGCGGCATCATGGTCCGCGTCCTTCATCCCACCCTCGATTGCGTTCTGGAACAGGTTCTGCAGGAACTGCAGACTGGCCAGGCATACGAGGATCAAGACATGGGATTGGGATCCCGGATCGAACTTTCCCGAGGCCACCACCCCCGTGGCGAGCAGGAGCGTGAGGCTTCCGGCGAGTACGATGTCAAGGGGGACACGCTTGCCGTAAAGGTCGTAGACCGCACCTGCAACGATGGCAAGACCGAGCAGGATGAAGGCCCAAGGGTCTTGGGTGACGAAAGCCAGGGGAATGAAGCTAGCGATGGCCGCACCCACTGCGATGGCGAGGGCCTCCCTGGCAGATATCACGCCCGCCACTAGGGGCTTGTCCGTGAGGTCACGTGAAGCCCTGTCGACATCGAGGTCGGCCCACTCGTTGAGGACGAAGCCGAACACATGGAAGAGGCAGCCCGTGATGAACAGGAGCGCCAGGGGTAAGAGGTCATCGGATACCGCCACCGGCGCGCCTGGCGAGGCCTCACCCATGTACACAAGGGCGCCCACCACTGGCACCAATGCGGTGAGGGCCATGGTCTGAACCCTCGTGAGGCGGAGACGTGCCAGGCGGGCTGAATCTGCCATGGGACTCTCGAAGGCCGGGTCGATAGATAAAGGTTCCGAGGAGGCTGGGCCGTCACAAGCTGGCTTCCAACTGACGGAGCTCTTCCAGTGCACGCCGGAAGCTTATCCCGCCCCCCATGTGCCCACCCATGATCTCGGGCACCGCCGTGACGTTCCGGTCCTTGAAGGCGGTCAAGATGGCCGGGAAATCAACCTTCCCTTCACCGATCTGCAGGCCCTCGTGGTCCGGGGGGAGGGCATCGGACATGTGCAGATGTCGGATCAGGTCCCCGTGGACATCGATGAACCTGTGGATCACTTCCATTCCCCCCCTCGGGGAATGAAGGTAGCCGTGGGAAACGTCCAGGGTCAGCCCGTCAACGAGGTCCATCAGTGGAC
This sequence comes from Methanobacteriota archaeon, assembly GCA_030594725.1. Taxonomy (GTDB): domain Archaea; phylum Thermoplasmatota; class DTKX01; order DTKX01. The sequence goes on along the minus strand of JAUVEQ010000205.1, from coordinate 749 downwards.
CAGCGTCCTCGGGATCCACGAGGATCGTGCTCTGCCATCGCTGGGTCTGCCCACCGTCCAGGGGTTTCCGGTGATAGAACCAGGGCATGTTCTCCAAAGTGATGGCGACACCCGCATCACCAGCAAGGTCCCCAAGTTCCCCCAATGACCCCGTGAGACGGTCGATTCCTCCCCGGGCCCTCGGGTCCTCGGTGGAGGGATATATCCCTCCCGGATGTAAGATGACCATGTTGGCGCCCACATCGCCTGCGAACCTGATGGCCGCCTCCAACATCTGCGTGGACATCTCCCTAAGGGCGTCGTCGGGGGATGATGGGTCGACAAGGGATGCTAGCCCGGTCACCATCATGAACTCGGGAGCGTGCACGATAAGGTCGTGGCCCCGTTCGGACCGGATGGAACGAAAGGTGCTGAGCATCGACTCCCCACGACGTGGTAGGTCCTCCAGACCGATGTGGACCTCGAGGAGGTCCACGTCCATCTCGGCCATCACCCAAGCATCGGTGAGGGCCGCCTTGACCCCATAACGCATCGCCGACCTATGGCCAGAGCCCGCCATAAAGGTTGTCCCCGGATGATGCCGACGGGTGAGGGGGGCCTGGGTCCGTATGGAATTCTAACGGAGCCCAACGATTTTGAATCTTTCTCATGACGTCCATTAGAATCGATGCTCAAAGGATGCCAACGGTCTCGCAGAGGCCAGAGCGCAATCCATGCTGCAACCTGGTCAACGCAACTGCAAGGATACC
>JAUVEQ010000225.1 GCA_030594725.1 Methanobacteriota archaeon | reverse complement strand
TGAGGGTCATCGTGTAGTTGCCTGCCCTCGTGTAGATGTGGGAGGGCCTCTGTAGGTCCGACTGGCTCCCATCACCGAAGGTCCAGAGGTACTCCAGATTAACAGACCCGGTGTAGGACACGAGGGAATTGATTGTGACCGCGGTGTCCTCCTGGGCCAACACATCATCGCCCAGGTTCACGATCACAATTCCCTCTCCAGCAGAACCACCCGCCATGACCAGGATCGTGAACGCCAGCAGGAGCAAGGCTAGGAAGGGCTTTGATAAGAAGAAGCCTGTCCTGCTTCTAGATGACATTCGGGGACACTCCTATGTCGGCGGGTAGTAGGCTCCGATCGCTATGGATCGGTTTCGCGCGCGTGTGTATCTTCGTCCGTGCGAGTATATAAAGGAGAATACCCCGATTATTTGCCCCGATTATCACGGCTGCATATCACGCATAATAAAACCATAAATATTGCCATACGATTTAATGCCGATCTGATGGATCCCGGTTCCGGGCCGAAAATTTCTCCAACAACCTCACGACCCGTTCCATCATTATCATGGCCGATAACAAACTGGCTCTCTGGAACGGAGACGTGATCATCATCCGGAGGCACATCATAACAAGACCCTGGGACGGAACGGGATATTGGGCGATGAGCACCCATATTCGGCCGTTCCGTCATCGAACTTAAGGTAGGGAACTCATTCTTTCGTGATCCCGCTTATGGGGATAGTGATCTTGTCCGGTTGCTCCGAACGGTGCCGGCCGTACTGTCGGAACGCCAGATCGAGCGCCTCGAGGGGTTTGCGTTGCTCCTCCACGTCCAAGGAAATGATCTCTCCGGAACGGAGCTTGATGGTGATGGTCTCTCCGGCCATGCCCTTGGTCCGCTGGATGGACTCGATGTCATCGAAGGAGATGGTCCGCTGACCTCCGCGAAACCCCTTGGGCATGACGAAACGGTTCTTGTAGATCTCCCATCTGCTGGCCCTGGTGACGCGGCTCAGGGTCAGGTGCAAGTTCGAGATCATGGCCAGCAGGATGCCCAGGATGATCCCCATTATCAGGCTGTAGTCCAGGGCATAGAAGAGGCCCGCGCAGACGAGGATGGTGACCGCGGTGTTGAAGACCCATGACATCTGGATCGCGCTGTTGAGCCTCCGCTTGTAGTTGTCGTCATCCTCGCGATAGACAAGACGCGCCGCCCCCTCGTCCCGTGCGGCACCCTCGACCGACGTCACAAGCCACCACCTATCTTCATCCATGGGTCCCCGGATTTAAAAGACTTGGGTCAACAACGCTCCGTCCGGTGGAACTATCGAGCGAGATGACAAATACCTCCTCACCATTTGCATGATGGGATTGAGCCAGAGGGCTGCGGCCGGAGCCCCCGCTGGCCCGGGAACGAGGATGACAAGATGAGGACCGCCATGGTGGTGGACGACAACGCCTTCCATAGGGAGCTCCTAGAGGTCTTCCTGGGCACCATGGGGTTCACCCAGGTCTGGACCTGCGACGGTCCCTCCGAGGCCATGAGGACGTACAAGGACGCTGCTCCCAAGCCCTCGATAGTCCTGATCGATCACGAGCTGGGTCCCGCAGACGGGCTCCGTTTCCTCAGGGAGCTGGTCCAGGTGGACGATTCCGTGCGGGCCGTCTTCTTCAGCCGAGACCCCGAGGCCGAACGCGAGTGCTACAAGGCCGGTGCCGTGGAGTACGTGCGCAAACCCTACTCGATCGCAGAGGTGGGCAGGGCGGTGAACAGGGCCATGCGACCCGGGGTCGTGAGCTGAAGCACCTGCTCACTGCTCATTCCTCGAAGAAGCCCCAGGACTGGAAGAGCAGGACCCCCATCTTGGGTACGGTGGCCCGGACCTCCGGGTCCAGCACCTCCCGCAGGTGTTGCTTCGCGGTGCGGTCCATGGACCTCCTCAGGAGCACCATGACCCCAGGGACAACGCCGGCCACTGTCGACGAGGCGAAGATGTCCACGATACCGGCCCTTGGAACCATCGTAACGGCCGCGACGACACTCCCCCCACCTACCACGCCCGCGTGGAACCAGGCCTCCAGCTGTGTCATGTCGTCATCTTCCAGCTCCACGACGGCGTCGAAGTCCTCCTTGAGGATCTGGATCGCGGCATTGAAGAGCCCCTCGGACGTCATCTCTGGCGGAATGTAGAGGGCGCATCTGTCCCTGAACGATGCGGGTTGGATGGCGAGCTCCAGGGCCCGCTCGGGCTCCACGTGCTCGTCCTTGCTGAGGTTGACATGCTCCAGCTCGATCCAACGACCGGGAAGCTTGAGCTGCTGGATGCCGGCCACTCCCCTCCGGTAGACCATTGAACAGTCAACATGGACGGACATGGGGCCAGATGCCCTGAATATGAAGGTCACGACGGCCTTCTCCCCCTGGGCGATCTCATCGATACGGAACTTCATGTCCTTGTCCACATCGACCCCCTCGACGGTGATCACGTCCAGCATGCCCTCTTTGCTCAGCGAGGGCAACAGCTCGATATCGTGGACGGGACCCGGTCCGTTGTTCACGATCCCCAAGGAGTACGCTGCCAGGGCGTGCCGCCAGGAGACCGTGGACGTGACACGGATCCCCCCGCCCCCTGATTGGGCCGCCAGGTCTCCCGGGGAAACCCCCGCGGTGAGCAGGAACACGTCGTGTAGCCGCTTGGTCAGCGTCCTCGGCACGGAGGAATCGGTCTCCTCTCCCCACGCCCAGATGTCGTCCGCGAACTCCTCCACCAGATCGCCGATGGCCCATCGGAGCTCCCGGTCAAGGCGCTCGTCGGGCTCGCCATCCACGATAGCGGCCATGTGGATGTCCTCTCCCCAGGTGAGGCTCACGGTACGGTCCCTCCAGACGGAGGTCACCATCTCGCCACCCAGCCACTTGGCCCTCTCCAACAGGCGCTCGAGGACCATGAGCAGGTCGCTTTCAAGGTCCCGACCGTTCATCACCTTCGCGGATGTATCGACCGCGAACATGGCCACACCGGTGATGTGCAGGACGATGATGCGTTCGATCCCGTAGGTCGCCGACCAGGTCGGCGGGGCCATCGAAGCCCCCCTGCCCTCCTTTCCGCCCACCGCGGACGAGACCACGTCCTTGTCCCCCACGGCCGGGGTGCTCTTGAATACCAGCATCTCCCCCGCCTCGGTGTACGCCACCGCCCCATCCGGCAGGACGGTCGAGGGCTTTCCAGGTTGTCGGACGGCCTGTTTTATCTCGTCGGCCTTCCGCTCGGAGAAGAGACCCTTCTCGGCCTTCTCCATCGCCATCCTTTGCTTCTGGAGGTTGTCGACGATCTTCCGGCGCTTGCGCTTGCGGGCGACCACGACCACTAGGGCGGAGACCCCGACAAGGATGACGATAAGGACGATCCAAGTGAGCAACGGGAGGCCGAGGATCGTGATGTCCCCTCCTATGGAGAGAGAGATAGAACGGGCACCCCAAAGGCCCGAACACGCTGCACTCGCCATACGACCCAGCTCCCGATAACCACATATAGCCATGGCTTATGGGGGCTGGATTGACAAGAGGACATAAGTACTTTTCACAGACGCCATTTACACCGGCATTCCGATCCATCGGATGCGGGCCCTTCGACAATGGGGTCACCACCTTTTTATGATGCTGCCACCATAGAGCCCGACGGGACCTTGATCCCCCCCATAGGTGGTCGGTGGCTCTGATGGAGATAGCCCAGATAGGAACTGTACACTCCCCCTACACGGAGTTGGGACAGATCCCCGGCTGCGCCGTGGACCGAATGGAGGAGGTCGCGGTGGTGGAGGTCTTCCCCGAGTACTCCGACGGGCTCCAGGACCTCGAAGGCTTCTCCCACGTGATGCTCATCGTTCACATGCACAAGGCCGAGGAGGAGAAGCTCAGGGTCCTGCCTCCGATCGACGACCAGGTGCGTGGCGTCTTCGCAACCCGCTCCCCCATGAGGCCAAATCACCTCGGCGTGAGCGTGGTGGAGCTCCTCAGGGTGGAGGGACGCAATCTGGTGGTCAAGGGGATCGATTTCCTGGACGGGACACCCCTCTTAGACATCAAGCCGTTCACCTCCTACGATCTCAAGACCCCCGTCCGGATCGGTTGGTTGGAGGGGAAGACCAGGCAAGGGCGGAGCCCTCGGTAGGCGTTGGAGAAACCCTGGCCTCATGCCCCGGGTGCGAGGGGCATGATGATCACGAGCCGGTCACATTTGTGGGTCTCATCCTGTTCCACATAGATGTGGCCTTTGAAGAGGAATAGGAGCAGCCTCGAGGTCTCCATCGCGAAGTGCTCGTCAATGGGAAGGGGTCCCCGGGATCGAAGCTCCTGACGAACGAGCAGGCTCCTGAGGTCGCTCCCGACGACCAGGCCCGGGGCGGTGATGGATATCGAGGCGAAAACGGGTTCCTCGCCCTCTTCCCAGTCCCCGGTCCTTGTGCCAGGTATCTCGGCGCCTCCCATCGTGGCCATCGAGACGGTGAAGGCATGATCCTCCATGGATGCCATCCTGATCAGGACATCGAAGAGCCTCATGATCATGTCGGGGAGCATGTCGTTCGCCGATACCTCGATGGCCTGCTCCGGTGGCCTGAGGTCCATCGTGATGGTCTTGCCCTCATGACGGTAGCGTTCCACCATGCTAGGCAGCCGGTCCCTGAGAGCAGTATCAAGGTCCAGGGGCCGTAGTTCCTCTGCCCTCTCCGGTGATGGAAGTCCCTCGACCATGTGCCTTGCGGAGCGCAGAACATCGACCGCCTCTTCCACGACCCTGGGGAGGGCATCGGGATCGTTCTCCGCCCCCCCGATCTCGACCAGGGCCTGGAGCCGTTCGATCGACCCCTGCATCTTCGGGAACAGTTCCCACTCCAGCAGGTCACGGAGGCGTTCGTGGTTGCCCTCGGTCATGATCAGCTGGGCCTCGAAGCGTTGCCGCTCCTGGATCTTCCGAGAGATGATCACGAACATGCTGGGCATGCCGTGGGAGTCCTTGACGATCGAGCCCGAGACCTCGACGGGGTAACGGGCGCCGTCCTTGGAGATGGCCATCACATCCCCCCTCCACCAGCCCCGCTTGAGCAGCTCCGCCATCGCCTCTTGGGACAAGTCGTCCACTCCCTCGGGGGAGGAGAACATGGTCATGTGCTGTCCGACCACCTCCTCGAGGGAGTACCCCGAGGTCCTCAACGCTGCAGGGTTGGCATAGAAGATGAGGCCCTTGGCATCGGCGAGGATAACGGTCTCGTCGACACGTTCGATGGCCTGGACCATCCGGTTCTGCTGGTCCAGGGCCTCCTGGACTGT
>JAUVEQ010000247.1 GCA_030594725.1 Methanobacteriota archaeon | reverse complement strand
GCGTCTGCTGCGCACGCTGGAGCAACTTCGCGACCTGGGCAACACCCTCATCGTGGTGGAGCACGACGAGGAGACCATCCGTCACGCCGAGCACATCATCGACCTGGGTCCAGGCGCAGGCGAGCATGGCGGCGAGGTGGTGTGCGAGGGCACGTTGAGCGACATACTGGCCAGCCCCGAGAGCCTGACCGGGGCCTACCTCACGGGCAAGATGTCCATCGAGGTCCCGGAACAACGCAGGCCGGGCAACGGTAAGGTCCTCACGGTCCGGGGTGCGAGGGAGCACAACCTCAAGCACATCGACGTGGACTTCCCCCTTGGCACCTTCATCTCCGTGACCGGCGTGAGCGGTTCGGGCAAGTCCACCCTGGTGAGCGAGGTCATGCACAGGTCCATCGCCCGTGCGCTCCACGGTTCGTACAAGGTGCCCGGTGCCCACGACGGCATCGATGGCCTCATCCACATCGACAAGGTCATCGTCATCGACCAGTCGCCCATCGGTCGCACGCCCCGGTCCAACCCTGCCACCTACACGGGGGTATTCACCCCCATCCGTGAGCTGTTCGCCAAGACACCCGACGCCAAGGTCCGGGGCTACCGGCCCGGCCGCTTCAGCTTCAACGTCAAGGGCGGTCGATGCGAGACCTGCCAGGGTGGCGGCATCATCAAGATCGAGATGCACTTCCTCCCGGACGTCTACGTGCCGTGCGAGGCCTGTCTCGGCAAGCGTTTCAACGAGGAGACCCTGGAGGTCACGTACAGGGGCAAGAGCATCTTCGACGTGCTGGAGATGACGGTGGAGGAGGCCCTCCACTTCTTCCACAAGGTGCCCGGGATCCGACGGAAGCTCCAGACCCTGTTCGACGTGGGCCTGGGCTACATCCGGCTGGGACAACCCGCCACCACCCTCTCCGGGGGGGAGGCCCAGAGGGTGAAGCTAAGCACCGAGCTGGGGAAGCGCGCCACCGGTCGCACCCTCTACATCCTGGACGAGCCCACCACCGGGCTGCACATAGACGACATCAAGAAGCTGCTCAGCGTGCTGGCCCGGCTTACCGACGCGGGCAACACCGTCATCGTCATCGAGCACAACCTGGATGTCATCAAGTGCGCCGACCAGATAATCGACCTGGGCCCGGAGGGTGGTGACGAGGGCGGCTGGGTGGTGGCAACGGGCACCCCGGAGGAGATCGCCAAGACCGACACCTACACGGGCAAGGCCCTCCGCGTCCACCTGGCACGCGAGCGGGACCGGGCCCGGGCCCGCGCCCGTGGGGCCGTGAAGTAGGAGGCAGGTCCCATGGTCCAGCCCCCTCCGAAGGTGCGACGTGCCCTTGGGGCCCTACCCGATGCCCCAGGAGTGTACATCTTTCGCAACGCGGGGGACGAGGTCATCTACGTTGGCAAGGCCATCTCCCTCCGAAAGAGGGCCCCGGCCCACTTCAAGGCCCCTCCCCAGCCCTTCATGCCATTCTCGGAGCACGTGGACGAGGTGGCCTCGGTGGACTACATGGAGACCCGCACAGAGATCGAGGCGCTCTTCCTGGAAGCCAACCTGATCAAGCGGTACCAGCCGCGGCACAACGTCCACCTGAAGGACGACAAGCGCTACCCCTACATCAAGATCACGAAGGAGCCCATCCCCCGCATCTCCGTCGTCCGCGAGGAGATGGAGGACGGGGCCGAGTACTTCGGCCCGTACACCGCTGCCCTGCCCACCCGGACCACGGTCTACCTCATCCAGAAGAACATGGGCATCAGGGTTTGCCGCCGCATGAACCCGAAGGGGTGCCTGTACATGCACATAGGCATGTGCTCGGCCCCCTGCGTCGGTGATATCGACGAGACGGGATACGGCGAGCGGGTGAGGAAGGCCAAGATGCTCCTCCGGGGCGACGTCAAGGCACTCCGGGAGGACCTGGAGACCACCATGAAGGCCCTGGCGGCCGAGCAGCGGTACGAGGAGGCCGCCGAGGTCCGGGACTACCTGCGGGGCCTTGAAAGGATGATGGAGCTCCAGTCCGTCCACCTCACCCGCGAGCGGGACGATGATTACATCGCCCATGCCGTCACGGGCCATATGGCGATCGTGTTCGTTCTCCTGGTAAGGGGAGGCAAGGTGGTGGACAAGCGGGTCCTTCGCCTGGCCCACGGGGACGACGTGCCCACGGCCGACGTCCTGGCGGCAGTCATCCCCCAGCTCTACAGGCGGGGAGGCATCCCACGGACGGTGGCCGTCCCGGAGAAGCTACCGGACCAGGAGACGCTGGAGAGGGCCCTCACCCAGATCGCGGACCGAAGGGTCCACATAACCGTTCCCAGCCGGGGCGAGCCCCTCCGACTGATGCGACTTGCCGAGAAGAACGCGGCCTCCTACGTCAAGATGGAGCGCCTACGGACGCAGCTTCGTGTGGAGGACCTGGGCCTGGAGGAGCTTGGAAAGGCCCTGGGCCTGCCGGGCCCGCCCCACCGCATCGAGGCCTTCGACATCAGCCACCATCAGGGCGACGAGGCCGTGGCCTCGATGGTGGTGTTCCGGGAGGGAAGACCCCTCAAGAAGGACTACCGGCGGTTCCGCATACGCGACGCCGAGCCCGGGGACGACTACGGTGCCATGCGGGAGGTGGTGGGCCGCCGGTACGGGGGCTCGCTGCGGGCCAAGCTCCCGGAGCCCGACCTGGTCCTCATCGATGGCGGCCGGGGTCAGCTGAGCGCAGCGGGGGACGCCCTGGGTCAGCTGGCGATGCGATTGCCGGTGGCCGCCCTGGCCAAGGAGCGGGAGGAACTGTTCGTGCCGGGTCGGTCCCGACCCCTGGACATGGAGCCCGACTCCGACGGGGTGCTCCTGCTCCGAAGGGTCCGGGACGAGGCCCACAGGTTCGCAATAACCTATCACAGGAGCCGCCGGCGGGGGGCCCTGACCCGGAGCCGCCTGCTGAGCGTCCCGGGCATCGGTCCCAAGCGGACCCAGGACCTCCTCAGGCACTTCGGCAGCCTGCGGGGTGTGGAGGAGGCGACACTGGAGGAGCTGGAGGCTGCGCCGGGTATGGGGAAGGCCTCGGCAAGGAACCTGTGGGACGCCCTTCACGGGGATGGCGGGACGTCCTGATCGTCCTCGCCCTCACCGCCAGTGTGGCGACCCCTTCTCCAGAGCAGGACCACAATTACGACGACGGCAATGATCAGCAACGAGATCAGGAGGATGCCCGGGCGCCATTCGTCATCGTCACCTTCGTACTCCTGGGGTGTCTGGAAGAAGGCGATCTCTGAGGTCTCGTGCCTTCCGTCGAAGACCTCGATATTGAATACGTGCTGTCCGCCCTCGTAGACATCGGTGTCGACCTCGTACCACCAAACGTTCCCGACCAGGTTCGCATCCTGCCGGTCGCTCTCATCGATCCACACCCTCACCGAAAGGATGTTGTCGTGGTCATCGGAAAAACGCCCCTCGAACCGGACCTTGCCTGTGTACATCTGCTGGTGCAGGGGTACATCGATGGTGACCTCGGCGGGAAGGTCGAGTATCGTGGTGACGTTGTAGTAGCCCAGGGAACCGTCTGCGAATGCGGCCCACACATTGCCCGGTGCCTTAGTGTCCATCATCAACATGGTCACCACCGACCCGGTGTCGATGGTGTCCGAGACGGGCACCGCGGTGGCGGTATCGTTCGCGTGGTACAGGACGGAGAGCTGGGAACCCTGCCCCTCCCCCGGGAGGGCCACCATGTAATAATCTCCGATGTCATAGAACGCCCAGGCTACACCTTGCACGGGTCCGCTCCCCAGGTCCGCATCGCCCGAGGCCACGATGGGATAGCCCCGCCAGAAGTACACGGACCCATCCTCGTAACCTATCGCCCAGGGATTGCGGCCCGGACTTGAGATGGCCTGGCTCGAGGGCTCACGTGATGAACCTTCCTCGAATCTGACGATCTCCATCCAGTCGGTACCTCCGATGGAGGTCAACACTCCGGTCTCGTCGATGCATAGGAGGGAGAGGCCGTCCGTCCCCAGGTACGTTATCGTCGCATCGTTCTCCCATGTGTAGTTCATGTGGACGTTCATTGTCGAGGTCTCCACGAGAAGGACCTTCGATGTCCCATCAACGTCCCTGCCGCCGATGAAGAGGATATCATCAGAGGCCATGAAGACCGCTGAACCGATCTCCACCAGGGGCGTGGTGTCGTTCTCGAACAGGTTGTCCGCTGGCCCGTAGGTCGTCCCGTTCCATGCCGTGAGGAAGTCGGTGTCGTTTCCCTCTGACCTGCCCCAGGCGACGATCCAGGTGCCGCTCTGGGACCATCGGGCTCCCTTGACGGTCGGATCGGTTCCTGGCGGTACCAGCGTGGCGATGGTCTCGATGTCCCGGTCGACGACCCGTATCTCGTCAGGACCGCCGTACCCCACCAGAAGGAGCCGGTCCATGTCGTGGGAGATGTCGATCCTAAGGTCGGCCCCGTTTCCAGAGGGGTCCTTCCAATGGTCCACCTCCTCGAGGTCCACATCATCCCAGTCCTGGTTCGCAGAGACAACGGACATCAGCAACAGCAGGACGCAGAAGGCGATCAGGCCGAGGGTCGTCCTCCGGAGGTCGGACCGAAACAGGATATCACTCACCACCCATGCATGTTCACACCGGTCGCTGATGGGATTGACTCAGAGAATATAAACAATTGGATTCCAGCGGCCAGGGAGGTCAGTCCTTTGACCCCTCCTCCTCCTTCTCACTCGCCTTGACCGACGACCCCTTCCTGCGGGTTAGCACGTAGTACATCACGATCAGGAGAACGACGATCATC
>JAUVEQ010000114.1 GCA_030594725.1 Methanobacteriota archaeon | reverse complement strand
ACCACCACGACGTCGGTGGCACGGAAGGCCTCCGTCGGGATGCCAAGGTCATGGACCACCCGGTCATGGACGGCCCGTGCCGAGGTGCCGTGGATGGTGCCGAGGACCGCGGAGCCAGCATTGCCCGCCCGCATGGCCTCGTAAAGGGTACGGGCCTCCTTTCCCCTGACCTCGCCGAGGACGAGGGAGGAGTCGCCCAGACGCAGGGCCAGGCGGAGGGCGTCATCGGCGCTCATCTCGCCCTCGGTGCCCAGGGTGCTCTGGACCCGCATGGCCTGGACCTTGTAGCCCAGGGTCTGCATCTCCTCGACGGGAAGCTCGAGGGTGTCCTCGATGGTGAGTATTCGTTGGCCGCGGGGGAACTCCTGGAGCAGTGCCCCCAGGAGGGAGGTCTTGCCCGCTCCCCGGCCGCCGGCGACGAGGATGGTGGACTGTCCGTCCACGAGGAACGAGAGGAGGCCGGCCGCCAGAGGGGACAGGCTGTCGGCCGCGATCAGCTTGGGGAGGGTCCAGGGGATGGTGGCATGCCGCCTGAACGCGATCGCGGTCCCGGAGGGGGATAGCGGCCGGCCGATAACGGTGACCCGGGAGTTGAGGTCCTCGAGGTCGTGCTCCAGGTATGGCCTGGCCTCGGAGAACGGCCGACCGGAGGCGTGTCGGAGACGGGCCACCAGTCCCTCGACCTCGGGCTGCGAGAGTCGGATGTTGGTGATGCATCTGGAAGGGAGGTCGGCACCATCCGGGGAGCCCATGATGATATGGACGGGATTGGTGTCGGCGGGAGCGTCGATGAAGACATCCTGCACCCGGGGGTCGGTGAGAAGGTGCTCGATGACGCCCAGGCCGGCGGTGTACCTTCCCAGGGTCGCCGCCAGCTGGCGGACCTGGGTCCGTTGTGCGGTGCGGTCTGGGCCCAGGTCCACACCCCGCTCGCGGGCCGCCTGGGCGATCAGTTCCTCTCCACGGTGCTCGACCCAGGCCCTCACCTGGGCGGGGGTCTCGACCTGGACATCCTCGGGGGCCTCCTCGAGCAGTCTCCTGCGAGCGTCCTCGACCAGGGCGACCTCCTCGGTGGAGTACCTGTACTCTGGTGGTTCCAGGAGGTAGTAGCCCTCGGTATCGTTGACGAGGGTGTGGACGTGGACGGAGGCCGTGTCGATCTCGTAGGACGTGGCCACCTTGGCGCCCTGGGGGGGGTGTGGGGCGACGAAGGTCTCGGAGAAGCTGGGGCGGACCCTTCGGTTCCGGGCCATGACCGACCGCAGGGCGCCGTTCACGCGGGAACGCACATCGTCCCCACCCTTGCCCAGCTGGGAGGCCAGTGCCTCCATCTTGGTCAGCACCCGTGGTCTCTTGTATGCGGTCTGCCGCGTCTCTCCGAACTCCCGACTGACGCTGGGTGCCAGGGAGCGCTTCGGCTTCCTTACGACAGTGAGCACCGGTCCGTCCTCGCCTCCGATCATCTTGATACCTCCGTGTCCGCCTCAATAGCCTCGATATCTCGAAATGTTCACACGACGACCGCGTAGCCCTCCTTGACGATCTCCCGCAGAAGGGTCTCGAAGCGGGAGTAGGTGTAGTCGAAGTCCTCCCGGGTGGCCAGGAGACACTCGCCACAGGTGTAGTCCGGGGCCTCCTCCTCGTAGAGGCGCACCGTCATGTCGTGGAAGAGGGAATAGAACAGGCCCACGTCCCGCAGGAACTGCTCGTTGAGCTGGGTGAAGACCTTCCGGGGGTAGAACTGGCAGTCCGAGCAGCGCTTCGGCGTCTTGCCGGAGGGGGTTGCGGGGGTGCGCAGGGAGAGCTGTCGCATCTCGTAGGAGAGCGCAGTGATCCCCTTGAGGATCGAAAGGGCCTTGCCGAAGTACTGGGTCTCGACGTGATTGGAAAGGGTGATCCGGTCCACGTTGACCTCGTTGGCGAAGGCCCTGAGCAGGGACGAGAAGCAGTTGCGGTCACGAAGTTCCCGCTGGCCGCACTCCCTGCACAACACCCGCATGGTTAATGAGTTCCCATCCGATCTGAGCTCGTAATTGCAAGGGGGGATGTCCGTCGGGCCGACCTTCCCATTCCCGTCGTCGCCTTTTCGCGTCATCGAGGATTTAGACCGCGGGCTCCGTATATATGCCGACTCGGAGAATAATCGCAGTTAATCAGAAAGGAGGGTGGCAAACGTAAATACCTGGAGCGCTTTTTCAAGGTGCAAGGCCCGAGAGGGAGGCGAAGATATGGCGCTGCTCAAGTCAAAGCCCGACGAACCGATAGATTGTCCCAAGTGCTTCGTCAAGATGAACAAGATCGATGCGGAGATCCCCAAGAAGAAGGTGGTCATGGACGCCTGCCCATCATGCCACGGCATATGGCTGGACAAGGACGAGCTGGGCAAGATCCTCGAGAACAAGAAGCTCTCCGACTACCTGAGCAAGCAGATAGGCACCAAGACCGAGAGCTCCCTGGTGTGCCCCCGTTGCGGCAACCTCATGGACCACGAGCACGCCGAGGAGGTGGTGTTGGACGTGTGCCTCAACTGTGCCGGCATCTGGCTCGATCCCGGTGAGCTGGCCGATCTCCAGGGCATCTCGGCATCGGGTTACGAGGGCGACCCCAAGCTGAAGGCCGAGGAGCTGGAGGAGGAGCACAAGGCCAACAAGCGACGCTCCCTCATCGACAGGTTCGCCCGGAAGATCTACAAGTAGGGCAGACCCCTGGTCGGCGCATTCGATCGACGTCCCGCAGCTCCAGCTCGATTGCCCCAGAGCAATACCCTTTTCTACCTCATCGTCGGTTCACCCAACCGCCTACATGGCACGGTGCGGGAACCTTCCCGCCCATGGTGAGGAGTGGTGGACAAAATGAAGAAGATGGTAAGAGCCCCGCCGACGAAGGAGCTGCATCCCTTCGACGTCAAGTACATTACAAACCCCAGCCAAGACGAGCTTCGCAGGTTGGCTATCGAGCACAGCCTGGCATGTGCAGAGACGAAGTATGGGGGTGTGAACAAGATAACGCGCGACAAGGCCAGGCACGCGCAGTACACGTACATCATCGCCGAGGAGGAGGACAAGCACCTCTACTCGGGACCCATCATCTCGCCGGAGAAGGCGGCCGAGTACATCCAGCGGGTCTGGGACTTCATCGAGGTCAAGGGCAGGCTCATCGAGATCCAGGGCTACTACGGCCTGGGCAAGCACTACTTCCCGATGCAGTGGTTCTACTCCCTGCAGGGGGCCAATCTGGCAGGCATGCAACAGGTCCTCAGCTTCTCCCGGGAGGAGGCGGAGACCCCCGAGGAGCTGGCGGGACCATACAAGCCCGTCATACGCCTGGTGATGGTCCCCGACCTGCCCGCCACGGGAATGCCTGGCGGCATGGCGATGATCGTGGACCTGGAGAACATGACCACGTACGTCATCGGCTCGGATTACTTCGGAGAGACCAAGAAGGGCGTTCTCCGGATGCTCAACGAGTACGTCTACAAGATGGGTGGGCTCGTGCTACATGCCGGCGCCAAGGCCGTCACCGTGAAGGGCAAGCGCCTCACCATGACCGTCCTGGGCCTTTCCGGCACCGGAAAGACCACCACCACCTTCTCGAAGCAGGGCGAGCTGACCCAACCCATACAGGACGACATGGTGTGCGTGTGGCCCGGGGGTTACATCACCATCACGGAGAACGGCGCCTTCGCCAAGACCTACGGATTGACCAAGGAAGCAGAGCCCATCATCTGGAACGGCACCCTGAGGCCCTCGGCCTGGCTCGAGAACGGCTACGTCGATGGGAACGGCGAGTTCGGCTTCTCCAAGCAACCCCTGTCGGTGGAGGACGTGAAGCGCCTGCGGGACGAACTGGTGATGACCGGCGCCCCCATGGACAACGTGGACGCCTACATCCGCGGGGATGCGAAGCTGGAGGACAAGGTGGACGAGAACATGATCCCCGATGACGGCTGGGACTTCCTGGTGTGGACCCAGAACGGTCGGTCCATCTTCCCACTGTCGGAGATCCCCGGTGTTCCCGATCTCAACACCATCCCGCCCATGGAGTCCATGGGCATCCTGGACCGGGACGAGGGCCCCGACGCCGCCTTCCCGGGCATCGTCAGGTTCAAGTCCCAGGAGCAGGCCGCCGCCTACTTCATGCTGGGCGAGACCACCAAGACCTCCGCCGCGGGCAAGGACCGTGGCCGCATCCGGTCCCCGTTCACCCAGCCCTTCTTCCCCAGGAAGGCGGGCCTTCAGGCGATCAGGTTCGCCGAGCTGGCCGAGGACATCCCCCAGCTGGTCACCTGGATGATGAACACCGGGTGGGTCGGTGGGGACGCCAAGGACGTGGAGGCCGGGACCGCCCTCAAGGTGAAGATCCGGCACTCCTCGGCCATGCTGGAGGCCATGCTGATGGAGGATATCGTCTGGAAGGAGGACCCGGACTTCGGCTACCTCATCGCGGACATCGACCACCCCGACAACGCGCCCCTCCTCGAGAAGGTGCCCAAGGAGATCCTCAATCCCATCACCCTCTTCGAGGAGCAGGGCAGGATGGACGTCTACCGCGGCTGGGTCAAGATGATGCTCACCCAGCGCAAGGCGTTCCTGGAGAAGCAGGGAGTGGCCGAGATTATCTGCGACCAGATCCCGATATGCCCGGATTGAGGGGTCACTCCCTCCTCTTGAGGACCTTGGGTCCGATGATGAGGCCCGCTATCAGGACCGCTATCAGCACGATGGCCATCGATGGTATGACCCAGGCAGCGGTCTCGGGCACCTCCGATTCCGCGGGCGTCACCACGATGCGTTCGGTGACGGAGGCCTCGTTGCCAGAGGTGTCCCGCACGGTCAGGGTGATCTCGTATTGACCCGCGGACGCGAACGAGAACTCGGCCATTGGACCGTTCAAAGTCTTCTGATTGCCCGCGAACCTCACCGTCCAATGGTAGGCCACCACCTCCACGTTGTCCGAGGAGTAGCTGCCGTCCAGCGTGATGGTGCTGCCGATGGGCAGCGTGCTCGGCAGGGAGGCCACGGCAATCGGGCTCTGGGTGTCCCTGACGGTGACGGTGATGGTGTCCGAGGCCCAGTTGCCCTCGGCATCGTACACGTACAGGGTCACGGCGTACTCTCCAACCCTCGTGAAACGGACCGTTGCGATCGAGTCCCAACTCATCCCGGATCCCTCTCCCTCATAGAAAGTCCATTGGATGCGGGCGATGCCGATGTTGTCCGAGGACCCGGATGATGAGAGGGTCACCGGATCCCCCTGGTTGACGAACACGTCCTCCCCGGCACGTGCCACAGGGGGCTCCGTGTCCCGGACCACAACGATGAGGGAATCCTTCGCCTCGTTGCCGGCGGCGTCCTCGACCTTGAGCGTCACGGTGTACTTTCCCGGCACCGAGAAGTCGAAGCCTACCTTGGCACCATCGAGGGCATGATTCCAGTCATTGTACCTGAAGGACCATGTATACTTGGCGATGCCAACGTTGTCGTAGGACAGGCTCCCATCGAATGCCGCCCTCTGCTGCATCCCCACGGTAACGTCCGGTCCGGCGACGGCGATGGGCGGGACCCGGTCGAGGACGTGGACGATAAGGGAATCCGTCCCAACGTTCCCGGACATGTCCGTTACGGTGAGGTTGACGGTGAAGGTGCCTACCAGGTCGATGCTGAGGGCCACCCCGGACCCCCGGAGGAGGATGTTCAGGCCACCTGGGTCCACCACCCAATCGATGGATCTGACCATGTGGTTCTCCTCGAGGATGACGATGTAGAGGTCGAAGACGACTCCCACATCCACAACCAGGTCGCCACCAGCGTACACGACCGGCGGGATGTCGTCGATGACCCTGAACTCTCCAGAAGCCTCGGCAGAGTTCCCCCAGCTGTCCTCGACGACGAGGAGGACCCTGTGCTTCCCCAGCGAGGTGGGTGTGTGGTCGAGGTAGTTGTTCTGGGTGGTGTAGGTCCTGTTGAAGTTCGTGCCGCTAGAGATGGTCCAGGTGAACGACGAGAACATCGATGGGTCCCGGGATGCGGTCGCGTCCAGGTGGATGTGGTCCCCGTAGACCACTGTGTCATCCATCCGGAGGTCGACATCGGGCGGGTCGGTCTCGTAGGTGAAGGCGAGAGGGTACCTGTCGAAGAGGTTGGAATCGGGCTCCACCTCGTAGGGTATGTTCCAGATGACCCCGTTGCGGATCGCGAAGGGATACAATGCCTTGTAGTCGTCCCAGTAGTTGCCCAGCCTATCCTTATCGAACTTGTCAAAGTTGTGCACGCCATTGACGTGCTCCTCGTTGGAGATGAAGGAGTTGAGGTAGACGCTGTTGGGTCCGGCGTTCCACTTGGCCCCGATACCGTACCTCGTGCAATCCCTGATGATGTTCTGGTAGACCAGGTTGTTCTCGCAACCTCCGGTGTAGCTCTCGAACCGGATGCCTACCGGATTCGACAGGATGGAGTTCCCTGCGATGGTGTTCTTCTGGGTGTACTTCCCCGACAGGAGGATGCCAGCACGGTCGATCGATGATCGCCAGCTGTTCTCGACGATGGAGTTCTCCAGGATCTCGTTCCCGTATCCAGAGCCGGAGGATATCAGGCGGATCCCCTCCTGGTCGTTCCGTCTAACGCTGTTGTTCGCAAGGAGGCAATCCTGGGATCCGTTGAGGGCGATGCCGAAGACATTCCTCTGGACCAGGTTGTCCCTGAACGACGAGTGCATGGTCGCCAAGGCGACGATCCCACCGCCTCCGTTGTTCTCGATGGTGTTGCCTGCGATGGTGATGGTCGATACCTTGTCCAGGGAAATGCCGCTCCCGCCGCTGCCGCCGATGCGGCAATCCGAGACCCCCCTCTCCGAAGGTCCCTGGTAGCCCCATGAGGTGATCGAGATCCCGCTGCGGTGGTTGTCGATCACTGTGCACTGTACGATGTTGGCCGCCCCGCACCCGGAGAACTCCAGTCCATGGCCGTCCTTCGTCAAGACGATAGATGACCTGTAGATCTGGATCCGAGCGGAATCCACGCCCTGCACCGCCGAGCGCATGTTCGATGAGAAGGTGCACTCGGAGACCAGCACGTTCTTGGACTGGCTGATCAGCATTCCTTGGTAGTTGCCCGCGAAGTTGCAGGACCGGACGGTGACATCCTCGCTCTGCAGCTCGATGGTCATGGCGATCCAGGAGCAGTTGACGAACTCCGATTCGGACAGGGTCACCCCGAAGGAGCCACGGGAGACCTGGATCCCATCGAAGTTGTTCGACCCGTACAGCTTCGAGAGGGTGGCCTGTTTAGCGTTGCGTAGATGAAGGCCAACCTGGTTGCCGTCCAGGGTGATGTTGGTGATGGTGCATCCACTGGCCCCCACTATCTCGATACCACGATATCCATTATAGCTGACCGTCGAGTTTGTGACGGTACCCGGCTGGGTGAGGGATATGCCGGTGTGGTCATTCTCTAAGAACGCGCAGGTGTCCACGAGGCAATCGGCACCATCGATGGCCAGAGCGGTGTTGCCGTTGTAGGCGAACCGACTGTTGTAGAAGGTGTTCTCCCGACCGTTGGGACCTATCCTGGCGCCGATCTGGTTCGATTCGAAGACGCACGCGGTGAAATAGTTGTCAGAGTCATCGATGGAATATACGGTGGGGCCGACGTCGAGACCGATCTGGTCATTCAGGAACCTCACTTTATGGAAGTGGTTGCGGTACGTCCCGTTATTGGCCATGATGCCGACGCTGCAATCCTCGATCGTGGCATCCATTATCTCGCTGTCATAGGTCGCCGACAGCAGCACTCCGATGGTGCAGTTCCTCACCTGGATGTCCCTGAGCAGACCATCGCTGAACCGGTCACAGTGGATGCCGTAGTTGTCCGAGCTACCGACGATGGTCAGGAAGGATACGGTGATCCCAATACCCTCGAGACGAAGCACGTGCTCTTCGTCGCTGGTGATGACCGTCTCTCCCTCTCCGACGCTTGTCAGCTTGATCGGTATGGTGACCTTGACCGACTCGGTGTACGATCCAGCCTCGATGCGGACCTCGTCGCCCGCTGTCGCGTTGTCCACGGCCTGCTGGATGGTAGCGTAGTCGTCGGGTACCAAGAGGTTCTCCGCGGAGACATCCTCCGCCGACAGCATCAGGGTCGCACCGAGAACTAGCAAGAATGCGAACACGCCGATCAACGGCAATGCCGACCTCCGGCAGGGCTC
>JAUVEQ010000124.1 GCA_030594725.1 Methanobacteriota archaeon | reverse complement strand
GTCAACACGGGTGCCGACGTGGGCATCGTGGCCAGCGAGGACGGCGACACCACCTCCCTCACGGGAAGGGCCAGCAGGCGGGCCGTGGACGCGGGCTTCCACCTGGGCGAGTTCTTCCAGCGATTGGCGAAGATGACGGGGGGCGACGGCGGTGGTCACGCTGGAGCGGCGGGCTTCAAGGCGACCCTCCCGGTGGATGAGCTGGAGCAGGCCTATCTGGACCTGGCCATGGAGATCCTGAAGGGGCTCGACCCGCGATAGGTCGGGGCCGTCCTATTTGACCTCGATGTGCTTGAACCCAGAGTCAGGGTCGTTCCCGAATGCCTCCAACCGTCCTCGGATCTCCCAGTCGTGGTTGATAGACCCTTTGTACGACGGCTGACCACCGGGTATGGAGATCTGTCCCTCGAACTCCTTCCGCTCGTTGGACTGCAGCACGAAGGCGGGTCCAACCGGGAAGGACGTGTCGACGGTCTTCTTCGACACTTTGACCTTGCTGCTGGTATCGACGTGACCGCACTTCTCGCATCGGTGGCTACCGAAGACGCTTCCATGCTCCCTCGCCAGCAGGTCAACGAACACGCCGCCCGACTTCACCTCGCCTCCTGTGGAGACGACGGTGACCTTGACCGGGATGGACTCGCCCTGCTTGAACGGTCCCGGGGGGTACTCTATGCTTACGTCCGCGCCACCACCTGTGATGGCGCTCGTCATCTTCTTGAGAAATCCCATTCCATCTCACCATCCATCTGTATATCTTCCCATGGATCATTCCTGCGATAACTCTCAGTCCAGCGGCAACCATATCTCCGTGAAGTTGGGCCGAGAGACGTAGGGCACCTCGTCGATGTCGAAGATGTCCACCTTCTCATCCGCACCACACTCCTTACAGATAAGATAGGGAGCGTCGTCCCTGGCCTCGATGTCCACCTCGCCGCCGCATGCCTTGCATGCGAGCATGTTCGAGATCGCCGCGTGATGCTTCTTTTCGAAGTCATCGACTGTGTCCTTCCCCGCGGGGGTTATCCTGTACGCGGACACGTAGATGTGGTGTGATGTGGCCAATTTCAGCCTCTCCACCAACCCCATCTCACGCATGTCGGCCACGTCGTCCTCACCCTCCTTGCTGATGTTGGCGAACCTGGTCGTCCCCTTGTAGTCCACCAGCGTCGGGGCGGTATCGTAATCCTTGAACGTACCCTTCCTCACACCCCGGTTGATGAGAGCGGCCAGCGGTATCTTCTTTATCCAGATCTCCCGCTCCTCTCGGGTATGGGCCGGTTCGGAGAAGTGGTCGATGAGGATCAGCAGCCTCTTGGAATCATCAGAGATCTCGGTTATGTCCATCACCACTCACCTCCTCCCGCGGGAAGTCCCATCCGTGCCCTGATGTGCTCATCCTGGGCCTTGGTTATCAGCCCCGATGTGAGCAACTCGCTCTGGACCCACTCTGTGGTGAAGAAGGCGTCGCCCTTCTTGTCCTCGGTGTTCGCATGGATGTAGAAGAGATGGCCGTCCTTCGCATCGAAGCACAGGGTGACGGTGTAGAAGACCTTGTCATCCCCCTTCTCCTGCTTGTGGTACCAGGACACCCGGTGGCCGGTTATCTCCACGTTGTGGTACGTGACGTTCTTGTCTGCAAGGTACGCCTTGATCCTCTCGGGCGTCGAACGTACGTCGATCGGAATGCGCAGGTTGAGGACGTAGTCCTTGGCCAGCTTCTCCTCCTTCATCTTGGCCGATGAGACCTTGATCAGGTGGAAGAACAATATGGTCATGAGGATCCAAAGGGTGAATCCCACGATCACCTGTATGTATCCACCGTAGAAGCCCTTGTCGCCGAGGTCCCAGTTCGGACCCCCATCGGACTCGTTCCATTCGTCAAGACCCTTCATGACGAGGTCCGATATCTTCATGCCCAGGAACCCGGCCGAGATGGCCGACAGTATCTTGAGTGCGGCCCCGCTGTACCTGGACGCCTTCACGTTCGCCGCCATCGCCAGCTGGGCCTCGGATCCCTGCTGGACGTTGTCGGCCATCAGCTTGGACACCTCGCGCATCCGCTTTTCGGCGAGGGTCTGGACCATGTCCCGAAGCCCGCCGATCTCGTCCACCAGGCCACCGGCGACCCCCGTCATGTCCTTGATCTTCTCTCCGATGATGAGGATCTCCCTGTCGATGCCGAACCTATCGGCAAGGCGCTTGTTGTCCATGTCAAGGGATCCCGAGTTGGCCGACCAGATCCTCTTCATCTCAGAGGAGCTGACCGCCATCATGCTGGAGAGCTCCTCGATGAGCACGATGTTGGAGCTGAGTTCGGAAAGCTCCTGCTCCATCCTGACCAGGTCCTCCTCCTTCTTGAGGTGGAGGATGCTCTTCCTTACATCCTTGACCATGTCCCACATCTGTCGGAGCCTGGCGAAGAATATGGACTGGAAGATCTGTAGACTTCGTACGAAGGAGTAGAAGTTGAGCAGCTCGGAGAAGTGCTCCGGCCGCGAGGTGATGAAGATGATGCCGTGGGTCCCAAGGATGACCTTCTCGGTGGGAGGCAGGTCGAAGAAGTCGTAGGCCACACTGACTATCTGGTTGATCTCGTTCTCCTGGTCCTCCCTGTCGTGGTAGCCCTCGGCCTGGGGCTGTTCCGGCAGGAGGGCGGAGGTGGTAGCGACCGTGAACTTGGGTCTGAATGGAGTCGGTCCATAAACGGAACGGAGGGACCTGCGTTGGAACTGGGTCAGCAGCGCCTCGATCATCCCCGATGTGTCCTCGATCAGATCGGCCAGGATGTAGCTGGTCTTGTCCAAGGAGAACTTCGAGGTCCTACCGTCGACCTCCTCGATGGTCAGGTTGTAGTTCACGAACCCCGCCTTGTCCACGTGGGTGGCGATCTCCTCGATCTGATCCACCTCCTCGGGGTACTCGATTGATGCCTTGAACTTGACCCAGTTGTACTGGTCGAAGTCCTTAAGATTCACCCGTGTGAACATGGGCATTATCTCGAACTTCGAGGAGTCTGGCTCCTCGTCCACGATCCCTGTGAGCAACGAGCTCTTGACACCCTTCATACTGTCGATCGAGTCGTTGAACGTGGATATCGCATTCTGTCCGAACGGGACCCACTCCGAGATGCTCAGCTTGAGGTCCTGAAAGAATAGTACGTGCTTGTGGACACCGTCACCTGATGGTTGTGCAGGAATATCTACACCCATTAAGCTCACCCCCCGTTTGGTGGCCAATCCCAATCGCGAAGCTTCATATAAATATTTTTAGGGCTCTATATTTGTGAATTATCGTTAATTGATATATTACAATTCATGGATGTTCAATGGCCAACAATGACACCTTTGGGCAACACTAAAATACATCGGCCACGTTTCCCGTCTTCCGAGAGGTGGTCCCCTGGCAGATAAGCCCACCATCAATGTCATCATCCCCACCATTAACGAGGAGGCGTCGATAGGCCAGACCATCGACCAGATCCCCGAGGGGGACAACATCACGGTGACCATCGTGGACAACTCCACCGACAGGACCCGAGAGATCGCGAAGGAGAAGGGTGCCGAGATAATCGAGGAGCCCCGGAAGGGCTACGGCCGGGCCTACAAGACGGGCTTCGACGCCTGCGACAAGGAGATCATCGTCACCTTCGATGGCGACACCACCTACCCCGCCGAGATGACCCAGGATCTGGCGGACATCCTCATCAGGGACGAGCTGGACTTCATCAGCTGCGACCGCCTGACCAAGCTCAAGCCCGAGGCCATGACCCGGGGACACCGTATCGGGAACTGGGTGCTTGTTAAGACCATGAACATCCTCTTCTCCATGAAGCTGAAGGACTCCCAGACAGGCATGTGGGTCTTCCGTAGCGAGATATGGCCCAAGCTTGATGTCATCTCGGATGGCATGCCATTCTCCCAAGAGATCAAGATAGAGGCCTGGAAGAAGGGCTTCCGCTGCCGCGAGATCGCCGTGGACTACAGACCCCGCATCGGCGAGATCAAGCTCAACACCTGGGGCGACGGCAGGCGCAACCTGTTCTATTTCTTCAAGAAGCGCTGGGGCCATCCTACGCCTGAGGATTAGACGAGGAAAACCGCCGACAGTCCTTACTCACAGACGATTGATATCCCACCAATAGACCTCCGTCTGTACTCATCATTTTGTACGTCTACATCAATTGACAAATCTATGTGTGATGTAGACGTACAAATCCATAACGCGGTGGATCAACCGATCTCTATCCGGGCGTCATGAATGGATTTCCATCCGAACTTGCGCCAGATCTCGATGCCCTCGGGCGCCCTGTTGAACTTGATGAACTCCTCCGCCAGGGGCCACCTCTCGCTCCAGGGGGTGATGCCGATGCTGGTCGTTCTCCAGGCGCACCACTCCGGCCGTATGGGCATGGTCTCGATGCGTTCGGGAGCCAGCATCGCCGTCGACGCCCAGCCGATGGCGGCGTCGATCTCCCGACGGGCAAGCACACCGATCAGGTCCGAGGACCCTTGGGAGACGTCCCGGATCCGGTCACGGATCGCCTCGAACATGCCCGCTCTCAGGGCCACGCCCTCCCAGAGTCCCTGAAGGGAGCCTTGCATGGCCACCCCGACCCGGACGTCGTCACGGGTGAGGTCCTTGAGGCCCTGCACTCCGGCTGGATTGCCGTTGGGGACCAGGATCGCAGTGTCCCTGGCTCCAAGGGGCCGTATCGTGCGTTCGAGGACGCAACCGTACAAGATGGCGGCATCGATGACCGCCTCCGAGCCACCACATATGAGGTCGCCCTCCTGCCATTCCAGCATCCTTGGGAGCAGCTTGCTGGAACCAGACACGGTCAGCTCGAAGGTGGCACCCTCGTTGAGGAGGACGAAGGCCTGGGCCGCGCGCCTCAGGGGGCCGGTCACAGAGCCCGTAGCGAAAACATGGAGCTGGTTCTCCTTGCCCTCCTTCACCATGGTACCACCATGATGACCCATGCTGAATAGGCTCAAATAGGTTCCGACCATGTTCTCATTCGGTCGAATCAATCCGGGACGCTTCTCGCGGCCTCCAGGAACTCCCGGATGATGGACCGGGTCTCCAAGGGCTTGTCGAGGAGGGGCACGTGGCCAGCTCCCCCTATCAACCTCATGCTGGAACCCGGTATCCCCTGGAGCAGCTCCAGTCCCATCTCCACGGGGATGGTCTCGTCCTCCGAACCCCAGATGATCATCGTCGGGGCCTCGACCCGTCCCATGATGGGGCGGAGGTCCCTTTCCAGCGCGCCTGCGTCCACGGCCCGCTTGCGGGCCGTCTCGTAGCCACGGGAGGCCATCATGGTCCTTCCCATCTCACGGAGCAGGTCGTCGGTGAGGGCCTCCTCGTTCACCACCATCTTCCGGATGTCCAAGGTCCCGGGCTTGAATGGCTTGGTGGGCGCGGCTATGAGCACCAGGCTCTCCACCCGCTGGGAGCGGTGGGCTGCAAGCTGCACCGCCACCGCGCCTCCCCGGGAGCTTCCCAGGACCGCCATGCTCCCGAGGGACAGAGCCTCCAAGAAACCTTCCAGGAGGACCCATTGCTCGACGACGTCCTCCTCGGGGTCCCAGGGTTCAGAATCACCGTGCCCTGGAAGGTCGGGTGCGACCACACGCCATGTGTCCGAGAAGGCGAGCATCGTGGGCTTGAAGAAACGCGCGCTGCTGCGGAATCCATGGACCATGAGGAGGACCGGGGCATCGGTGGCACCCGAAGTGTAGTAATGCCAACGGCGTCCATCTATCTGGATGTCCGCCTCATTTACACCCTGGACCATGAATGGAGCACCCCTTCGGACCAAGTTAATCCTTTCGGGCAGCCACAGGTTCGAGCATGTACATGGCCACGTAGGCTCCCACCAGGGCGCCCAGGACATTGGCGGCGATATCGAGGATCGACATGTCCCGCTCGGGGACCGCGATCTGGATCAGCTCGAGCATGATGCCGTACAGGACAGGGAATATGATGGCCGTCCGTAGCTGCCAATCCCGGGACCGTCGAGTGCCTCGGACCAGGGCGAAGGCGGTCAGGAAGGCCAGGATGAAGTACTCCAGGAAATGCGCGAACTTGTCCTGTTGGGGGACGACATCAACGTCCTCGATAGGTCCAAGGTTCGATGCGACGGCAATGGCGAGCAGCATGCCAGCCCAGATGGCTGCCGGGAGAGCATGGATGAAGAATCTCCATCGAATGCTGTTCGGCAATTTCCCTCCCATCCGGAGGACCCCCTAGCGCTCCGGCGGTCCGCATCCGGTCAAGGGCTCACGGCTGAAGTCGAAGAGTTCCCTCTCCTCGCCACCCGTCCCCAACACGAGACGGTGGCCATCGGTCACAGTTCCGATCGCGGCGGAGGAAAGCCCGCTGGAGACCAGCCCCTCCAGGACCGCGTTCTCGTGTTCGGGAGGGCAGGTGAGGACGAAGCCGCAGCCCTGGTAGCAGAGCAGCCAGTGGATCGGGTCGACCACCTCGGGCTGGGGGATCTTGGTGGGGTCGACCACCGCACCCTTTCCCGAGGTCTCGAGGAGCATCCCCAGGGTCCCCAGCGTCCCAGGGTTGGAGATGTCCTTGCCCCCTGTAAGGAGCCCTCTCTGGGACAGTCGGCGGGCGGCGAACATGCGCCTCGCCACCTCCTCGGGGGTCTGGTTGGTGGAGGTGTCGAAGGAGTACCGGAAGTCCGGGTGGAACTCGCCCACGGTGTCGATGCCGACAACGATCGAGTCCCCCACCCGGGCCGTGTGGGAGTAGATGACCTCCGACCGGCGGGCCCTGCCCACCACGGCAACATCGATGGCGCTGCAATCGGAGTCCGGGTGGGTGTGGCCCCCGAGCATCGGAACGCGGAACTTGATCACGCCCGCACGGATGCCCTCCAGTAACCGGGTTCCCAGCTCACCCGTCCGCAGCGAGATCACATCCACCATGCAGAAGGGGACGCCACCCGTGGAGGCGATGTCCATGGCGTTCACGAGGACGGACACGTAACCGGCCCAGTAGGGGTTCGCCTCGAGCAGGGTGGCCATGATGCCGTCCGTGGCAACAAGGAGGACCTCTCCATCCGGGTCGTCGTCCAGGGCGACCACGGCCGAGTCCTCGCCGAAATCGGCCAGCACGCGGCCCTGGGGTCCATCGGGCTCGGCCGAGCCTGGCACCACGTCGGGCAGGTAGGCTACAACGTCCTTTATAGGGTGCTTTCGGGTCACGCCGGGGTAGTTCCTCACTGCGCTGACCAACGCGTTCAGGTCAATAGCGTCGTCCATCGCCACCGGAACGATGGCGGAGATATTAGTATTTACTCTCCCGGTTGCGCGCATCACAGCTCGGCAGGCTTCCGTTTTCGGTAGTACATCCAGCCTCCGCCGACGATGGCGGCCATGACAAGGAGGGCGATGATGAGCCATGCCGAGCCTCCGTCGGGCTCCTGGATGCCGGGATCGCCGATGGGGTCGTCCGGAGGCTTCTCGCTTGCCAGGTAGAAGGTGACGTTGAACTGGTTCGATGCCAGCCTGCTCCCGGGATCGTCGGGGTCGAAGGCCCAGATGACCACCTCGTTGAGGTCGTCGGGCTTGTCGGCGCCGTCCACGAACTCGATGGTGGCCACACCGGTCTCCCAGTCGATCACGATGACCTCCTCGTCGCAGGAGTAGTTGAGCACCGCCGTGTCGCCATCGGCGAAGACCGTCGTGAGGTCGATGGTGAAGGCTTCCTGGCCCTCCTGCACCTGGATGTCGGCCGTGATGGGCTCGAGCAGGACGGGCGGGTCGTTGACCGCCTTCACGTGAACGTAGATGTCCTGCTCGGAGAAGTCGCCGTTGGTACCGGTGACGTTGATGCGGACGATCTCGTCCATGTTCTCCTCCACCTCGTAGAG
>JAUVEQ010000267.1 GCA_030594725.1 Methanobacteriota archaeon | reverse complement strand
GAGGGAACCGCGCTCATAGACACCGCGGACCCCGACATGGCGGGGGAGCTGATGACACAGCTGGAGGCCGTTGACAGCATCGACTACGTCGTGGCCAACCATGCCGAGCAGGACCATTCGGGCAGCATACCGCTGGTGCTCGAGAGGTACCCCGGGGCGAAACTGGTCACGACGCCCAAGGGCAAGGACATGCTCATCGACCTTCTGATGGTCCCCGGGGACCGCATCATCACCGTCGAGGACGGCGAGACCATTTCCCTCGGCGACCGGACGCTCAGGTTCGTCCACACCCCCTGGGTCCACTGGCCGGAGACCATGTCCACATACCTCGAGGAGGAAAGGATCCTGTTCAGCTGCGACTTCTTCGGGTCCCACATAGCCACCTCGGACCTCTACGTCACCGACGAGGCCCGCGTCTACGAGGCGGCGAAGAGGTACTACGGCGAGATCATGATGCCCTTCCGCAGGATCATCAAGAAGAACCTGGAGAAGGTCCGGCAACTGGACATCGAGCTCATCGCTCCCAGCCACGGCCCGATCTACGACAGGCCGGCGTTCATCATCGAGGCCTACGAGGACTGGGTCTCGGACAAGCCTCACAACCTGGTCGTGATCCCCTACATCTCCATGCACGGGAGCACCGGGGCCATGGTGGACCACCTGGTCAACGCGCTCTCGGAACGTGGCGTCAGTGTCGAGATCTTCGACCTGTCTGTCACCGACATCGGCAAGCTGGCCATCGCCCTGGTCGATGCCGCGACGCTGATCGTCGGCACTCCCACGGTGCACGTGGGACCCCACCCCGTGGTGTTCTATGCCGCCAACCTGGCGAACGCCCTCAGGCCGAAGGTCAGATATGCCACCGTCATAGGCTCCTACGGCTGGAGCACCAAGGCCGTCGAGCAGATAGTGGGTCTGGTGCCCAACCTGGCCGTGGAGGTCCTCGACCCCGTCATGGTGAAGGGGTACCCGAGGGAGGCCGACCTGGAGTCGCTGGACCGTCTGGCCGATACGATCGCAGCCAAGCACCAGGAGTTCCTCTAGACCTCGCATTCGTTCGATGTGGAACGTCCATATGGGTGAGCAGCGCCGCCGTCGAGTAGGGGGGGCAGGAGGCGGCTGCGGGCCACCATCGACCGGGAGACGGTCGAACCGCCGATCCCGGTCCTTCCGGGCCCATCTGCCGGCTCAGTCCTCGTCGGGTGGGGGCGGGGGCGGGGGCGGGGTCTCCACCTTGATGCCCGTGGGATTGGCCTCGGCCTCGGCCTCGTTCTCTGTCTCGGCCTCCTCCCCGGGAGCTTCCTCCTCGGCCTCCTCCGGTCCATCGTCCTCGGGTGCCTCCTTGAGGGAGCGCCTCCAGAGGAGGACCACGTACATCATGAGCAGGAAAATGAGTACGATGGAGAATATGGCCCAGAACTGGACGGTGCCGATCACGCTGGGGGGGTACGCCTCGAACCTCACCTCGTAGGTGCCCGAGGCGTTCACGTCCAGGGCGACGGTCTCCTCCATGTCGATCTCGGTCCACCGGTAGGTGGTCTGGAGCCGCACGGTGGCCTCGTAGGCGTCCTCGCCCAGCTGGAAGACCACGGTGCCCTCGTTGTCGGTGATGGCGGTGGCCACCACGGCCCCTGTGGTGTCCTCGAGGACCACGGGCACGTCGGGTAGCTGGGCGCCGTTCCTGTCCTCCACCTGGATCGTGGCCTGGAAGACCCGGCACGCCAGGGTCTCGTCTATGTCCTGGCCGTCCAGGACGATGCCGTCCGTCCTCAGGACCATGATGTTGCGCCAGTACACCTCCACCCTGTAGGTGGTGTCGGGAAGGCGCATCGCGGTGCCGCCGGCGCCGTCGGTGGTGCTGAAGCCCACCACGCCCAGGGTGGCCTCGTCCATGGCGACCAGCTGGACACCGGGCAGGGGACCGCCGTCGGCATCGGTCACGTGGAAGATGGCCCAGTGGACGGCACACTCGATGTCCGCGGTGCCGTCGGCCTCGGGCGAGAAGGTGGTGTCGGCCACCTGGAAGCCCTTCCAGCCCACCAGCACGCCGTGGTCGGCGCCGGGGATCAGGCCCAGGGTGACCAGGCCCTCCTCGTCGGTCCGGCCCAGCAGCGGAGTGCCCCAGCCAGCGGGAGGGGTGACCTGCACCGTGGCCTCGACCAGTATGTCCCCACGACCGTCCACCATGCGGAGGGTGACGTCGTAGATGCCACACTCGATGACCGCCGGGTCCGAGGCGGGCACGTCGGCGTCCACGTCCAGGGTAAGGTCTCCCACCTGCACGCCGTGCCAGGTGGCGGTCAGGGTGGCGGTTCCGCCGAACACCTCCAGGGAGGCGCGGCCCTCGTCGTCGGTGGCAACCGGGTCGTCCCGGGATCCCGAGGACACCAGGGCGCCCTCCACGGGGCGGTCTCCGCCGTCCAGGCACAGCACGTTCACGATGAAGATCTCGCCGATGGAGAACTGGGAGGAGGCGATGACCGGGTACTGGCCCCAGGTCCCGTGGCCGAAGTGGTCCCGGTGGGAGACGCCGGAAAGGTCCACGGCCCACACCGTCAGCGTGTATCGGCCCGCGTCGGCATCCTCGTAGTCCCACGCCAGGGTGAACTCGGCGGGGGAGGAGCCGCGGGGCAGGTCGGGCCGGTCCATCGACACGTTGTCCATCAGCAGCTCGCCGTCGGGTCCCTCCAGGGTGGCCCACACAAAGGCGACGTCGTACAGGCCAAGGGGGTCGGTGGCGACGGCGTACAGCGTGACGCCCTTGTCGTCGGCCAGGGGGTCCAGGCCGGTGGTGGGTTCGCCGTCGGCGTCCTTGACGCCCACCTCGGGGATGGCCAGACGGTCAGCGGTCCTCGCGATGACACGGCTGTCGGCTGTGGCGGTGTCCCATATGAGGGTGACGAAGGTGGACGTGCCCGGGGTCATCGAGATGAGCACCCTCATGGAGTGGTTGGCCGCGAAGGTGTACGGGGTGAAGGCCAGGGGGAAGGTCATGAAGTGGGGCGTGGCGAAGAGGGGGGTGTTGCCGTAGTTGGCCTCGGCCACCACGGTGCCGTAGGGGTCGGAGGCGGCGTCGGCCACGTCCAGGAGGGTCACGGTGATCTGGGCCCGCTTCTGGCCTCCCGAGGCGTTCATCCAGAGGCCCAGGGTGACGTTGTCGGTGGTCAGGTCCTCCGCCAGCAGCGGGTGGAGGTACCAGTCCTCTTCCCACTTGGCGCCGGAGGTGACCGACCGGTTGGCCGTCTCCCACTCGGTGGTGGTGTCCATGAAGTTGCGGACGCTGTGACCCCCCAGGTCGCGGGAGGGCTCTTCGTCGTTCACCCAGTGCAGGAACAGCACGGTGTCGGCCTCCGCGCCCTCGGAGGGGCTTGAGGCCACGAGGGCCAGGGCCAATATGGCGATCAGTACTACCGATATCAATAGGGACAGATGGCGCATCCTCTCACCTTCCTCATCACCTCGGGGGACATGCCCGATAGGTCTTTCGGTGTCAGTATCTGCGTTGAGAAGGTCGGGGGGACCGCCCCTTCGGGGGATCCGGCATGGAGCCCGGGGCTGACATCGGGCTGGGGTCCCTCTCCCCCGGACCCCTTCGCCCGGATTCGTATGGGAATAAGGGTGTTATATTATTCCACTGATAACCAGCGCCAAGAACCGCCTCAGTTGGTATTAATAGCGCTTCGTGGAATCAGGACATACCACCTTAACGGGTTGGGGTGCACTCATGGACCATCGGACCTTTAGACGCCTTTGGATAAAGGCAGCAGTTGAACACCGGGTTGTGAGTCTAGAGTATCGCGATCCCGGCTCCGAGGATGGTGTCATGACACGGGATGTGGATCCCGACTTCATCGGGGGTTGGGGGGGCCTCTCCAACCTCCTTCCTTGGACCTCCAGGTTCTGGGGCGTCTCCTATGACGGCAAGGATGGGGGCCCTTGCTGCTTCAGACCCGGAACCGTCATCTCCCTGAGGATAACGGATAGGACCTTCGAGCCCGGACCGGACGGGCGGTGGATGGAGCACCTGGAGGAGTATCAGAAGCTGGGGTTGGGGGACGAGACCGGATGAGACATGGGCGGCGATGAATGCCGGAGCGGCGCGACCCGTGGTGGTCTCGACTCGAACATTGACCTTTCAATTTGTAGAATGGATGTGGCGCTCATTAACGAGGGATGCCGCGCACGGTGACCCTGTGGGGAGCGGCATTAGCTTATTCCGTGATGACGACCGTTCCACCTTCGGTCCGCGGCCCTGAGGATCGATCGAACAGTGGAGGAGTGTCCCTGGAGTTCCACGATTATTTCTCTCAGACGACCGAGACGGTCAACAGCATGTCCGGGTCGGACGAGCGTATCATCGATGCCCTGCGGAGGTACGACGGCCGCAGCATAGTGCTCAAGGTCCGCAACGACGCGGTCTACGTTTTCAACATCTCCACCGAGGGCGTGGACTACCAGCTAGATCCCGCCACGGTCCCCGACGACATGTACGCCGAGATGAGCATGCCCCAGGCGAAGAAGCTGGTGTACCGGCACTCCCTGGGGTTGATGGACATGCTG
>JAUVEQ010000302.1 GCA_030594725.1 Methanobacteriota archaeon | reverse complement strand
ACCACCATCGAGAAGATCCTCCACATCCCCGTGGCGACCATACAGCCCCGGGAGTCGGTGCTGCGCGCCATAGCGTTGGCGGCGAGCAAGGTTAGGAACTAGCCCTCCAGTGGTGGTATCTCAGTCGAAGCCATCCGTCGCTTGAGCCCGTCGATTATCCGGAGTTCGGCGGCCTTCATTCTGCGATGGAACTGCATTGCGCTAGGAGGCATGAAGGAAGTTACATTGACCTGGCATCCACCAGGGACCGGGGTCACATCGATGATCCGTATGACAATAGCATCCCAAGCCCACTTGGATCTCTCGACGATCATGATCCCCTTAGCGGGATTGTCATAAGTAACGTCTGAATTATCCTCTTCGACGATCTTGTAGATATCTTCGAGTACCTTCTCGAAAGACCCATTCACAATGATCTGCTCCACATGGTCAAGCCCCCCCTGCATAGACAGGTCCGACTATTATTGTGCCATCCCTATAAGATTATCCGTAGGATGGGTAGGTCCTATCAATCCAGCCCCGCCAGCTGCTTCACCGACGTGACGATGTGCGAGATTGGAAGCCGCTCCTGGTCCTGGGTGTCGCGCCACCTGACGGTCACGCTTTCGTCCTCCTTGGTCTCGTGGTCCACGGTGATGCAGAAGGGCACGCCCGCCTCGTCGGCCCGTGCGTACCTGCGGCCGATGGAACCCGAGGCGTCGTACAGCGTCCGGAGGCCCACTCCGCGGAGCTTGCCGTCCACCTCCTCGGCGATAGCGTCCAGCCCGTCCTTGGAGACCAGGGGGAACACGCCCACCGTCACCGGTGCCACCACGGGAGGCAGCTTGAGGACGGTCATGGCCTCGCCCTCCTCGCCCTTGCGCTGGGTGAAGGAGTGCTCCAGTACGGTCCAGAGGATGCGGTCGATGCCGAAGGAGGGCTCCACCACGTGGGGCAGTACCTTCTCGCCCGTGCGCTTCTCGACAACCGTCTCCAATTTGAAACATTCGGGCGGGACCTGGACCAGGCGGGTCTTCCCGTCAGCCTCGGGGATGGGGATGGTGGCCATGCCGTCCGCTCCCACCGCGGAAGCGTCCGCCTCCATGAGGGCCTCTGCGACCGCCTTGGCGTCGCCGCGGAAGCGGGGACCGAGCTCCTTGTGCACCGGCGTGAGTCGCTCCACCTCCATCTCGACGGGCTCGGGGAAGGGGACGAAGACCCGCAGGTCCTGGCCCGAGTGCTCGTGATGGCGGCGCAGGTCGAAGTCGCCCCTGTCGGCGATGCCAACCAGCTCCGTCCATCCGTAGCTGAGCTTGGCCTCGCCGTCCCAGCAGTCCGATGCGTAGTGGGCCATCTCGGTCTGGAGGTGCTGGCGGTACCTCAGGCGCTCGGGGTCGACACCGACGCCGATGAGGAAGCGGGTCGTGACGCCCACGAAGTAGGCCAGGGCCTCGTTGCACATGATGCCCTTCTCCAGGGCCTCGCCCAGGGTGACCCTGATCTCATCGCCCTCGTTGGGCACCAGGGTGAGCTGGGTGTCGGCGTACTTCCGCAGGTCCCCGGCCCACTGGCGCTTCTGGGGATGGAAGAAGGCCTCCACCTCGGCCATGTTGAACTCCCGGAGACGGATGATGCCCTGCCGGGGCGAGATCTCGTTCCGGAAGCCCCGGCCCAGCTGGGCCACACCGAAGGGCAGCCGCTCCCGGCCCAGGCGGTAGAGGTGCGAGAAGTTGACGAAGATGCCCTGGGCGGTCTCGGGGCGCAGGTAGGCCTCCCGGCCCTCGCCGGGTCCGGCCCTGGTCCCGAACATCAGGTTGAAAGAGGTCGGGCTGGATATAGGTCCCCCGCACTCGGGGCAGGTGACCCCGTGTTCCTCCAGCTGCCCGGCCAGTTCCTCCTCGGAGAGCGCGTCCGGATTGGGATGCAACCCTTCCAACAACTGGTCGGCACGGAAGTTGGCGTTGCAGTCCGCGCACTGGACAAGGAAGTCCTCGAACTCGGCCAGGTGACCCGAGGCCTCGAAGACGGGCCGGGGGTTGACCAGCGCCGAGTCCAGCTCGATCATGCCCTCCTCGCCCACCCAAAGGCGGAGCCAGAGGCCCTGGATGTTCCGCTTGAGGGCGGTGCCCATGGGGCCGTAGTCGTAAAAGCCCCTCATGCCGCCGTACAGCTCGAAGGACGGCCAAAGGTAACCACGGCGCTTGGCCAGGGAGGTGACCGCCTCCCGCGTGTCCTGGTCGGCAAGGTCATGGTCCTGTTTCATGAAGGGGGCCTCCTGGTTCTACTTGACGAGGACGGACAGAAGGTCCACATCGAAGATCATTCCTGCCAGGTGCTCGCGCACGTCGAGGACCGGTAGCTGGTTGTAGCGTCCCAGGGTGAGGGACCGGGCCGCCTTGGAGACGGAGGTCTTCAACTGGACGGTATCGGGGTCCGTCACCATGAACTCCTCTATGGGGGTCTTGGGTATCTCCACCTTGCCGATGTCGTGGTAGAGCTTCATGATGTTGCGCATGCTTTCCCACGACCATGGGTCCTCCTCGGTCTCGGGACCCAGCTCGGACTCCACCATCTTGGAGTCTATGCGGATCTGGGCGTAGATGTCCCTGTCCGTGAGGATGCCGCCCACCTTGGCCTCGTCGTCGAGCACGGGAAGGGCCTTGGCGCCGGTGAGGTTCATGACCTCCAGGGCCACGTTCGCGGGCATCTTGCCGTACAGCGGGGCCACGCCCTTGCGCATGACGGTCTCCACGGTCTGGTCCAGGTCCATCTTCTCGATGTAGGCCAGGAGGTCGAAGGGAGAGATGATGCCCACCAGCTTCTCTTTCTCGTCGAGGATGGGTAACCTGTGGATGTTGTTGTCGATCATCCGCTTGGCGGCCACGTCCAGGGTGCATTCGCAACCGCAGGTGACCGGGTCCTTGCGCATGATCATGGCCAACTGGTCCTCGTTGGGCTTGGCGAAGACGTCCGCCCTGGTGACTATTCCCACCAGCTTGTCGTCGTCCTCCCTGAGCACGGGGACACCTGAGATGGTCTTGTTGACAAAGATCTTCATGGCCTCCCGGCGGGTACCCGGGACGTACAGGAAGATCGGTTCCTTTGTCATGTACTCTTTGATCTTGGGCATCTTCATCTCACTGCCTCCAGACTCGACCCTCGGTCATGACCAGCTCAGCGCTGGGCGCTTGAGAACCCTCGATGAATGCGAGCGGGTCCGACCCCTCGAAGGTCAGCACTGCCAGGTCCCTGGACCCGGCGGAGACTCCAATATCGCCCTGCATATTTGAACCCTTCGCAGAACTTAGGACCCAGGCAAGCATCTCGATGGGGTCCAGATGTTCTCGGACACCGGGCTGTGACCACAGGAAGATGAGGTCGTCGAGGACCGAGGGGCCCTGCAGCATCGCGTTGTCGGACCCGACCCGCAACCGCACCCCGGCCCGGGACATCGCCACCACGGGAGGGGCCTTCGTGAACCTGTGGGTCGACCGGGGGCACACCACGACGGGTACGCCTGCAGCGGCCAGGTCCCGGAAGTCCTGGTCCGTGCCGAAGACCATGTGCACGAGGAACTGGGGCTCGAGGTCCAGTACCCATGACAGCTCCTCCCTCTCCGACTCGGAGCAGTGGAGGGCGACGGGCACGCCCATGTCGTGGGCGGCCGTCACCACGTCCATGGTCAGCTCCCGGGGCCAGTCCATGGCGGCGGAGAGTCCGATGCCATCCACCGAGGCGAGGAGCTCGTCCAGCTCCCGCGGGTCGAACTCCATGCCGGCGGGGCGACCGAAGATGAGGCCACGGGGTGGCGCCTCAGCTCGATCGGATGCCCTCCGGTACAGGTCAACGCCCGGGAGTCCGCCCTCCCGGAAGTCGGTGTGCTCGACGGTGCCCTGGGACCCCATGAGGTCGAGGTACCGGGTGATGCCCGCCTCCAGCTCCTCCTCGGGAAGATGGGCGAGCATCCTGTGCTTGTATCCGTCCGGTGGCGGGAAGATCCCGGCCGGACCCATGTCCGTCGGTGGCGGGGGCACGGCCGCGTCGCCCACGTGGGTGTGGGCGTTGATGAGGCCCGGGA
>JAUVEQ010000233.1 GCA_030594725.1 Methanobacteriota archaeon | reverse complement strand
CGTGACGGACCTTGAGGACCTGGGATGGACCCGCTGCAACACCGAGCACACCTGGGGCAAGCTCATCTGAGCTGGTTGTAGGGGTGGGGTCGCCGGTGGTGGGGCCGCCAGTGGTGGGGCCGGGTGGGAGGACCTACTCGTGCATCGCCTCGTGGACCTTCTTGGCAAGGGCCTCGGAGATACCCTCGATCTTGGCAAGGTCCTCCTCGGACAGGTCCTTGATCTCCTCCACCGACCGATAGCCGGAGTCGAAGAGCAGCTGGGCCTTGGAGGGGCCGATGCCCGGGATGTCCTCGAAGGATGATATGATCGCCGCCACGGTCTCGGGGTCGACCTCTGACTCCTCCTCCTCGGCGGGGGCAGGGGCCTCGGCGGGGGCGGGGGCCTCGGCAGGTGCCTCGGCGGGGACAGGGGCCTCCTCGACCGGTGCCTCGCCCTCTGCGGGAGCCTCCTCCGCCCCGGGTTCGGGCTCGGGTTCGGGCTCGGGTTCGGGGCCGCCCAGCACGTAGCCGTCGCCGCCCTCGCGGACGGGGCCGTCGGGGATGAACTCGCGGCCGATGACCTGGCTGCGACGGATCTCCACACGCTTGATTGGATAGATGGGCTTGCACCTGCGGAAGATGGTCTTGGACATCTCGCCGGAGATCATCGCCTTGATGACCTCGGGGAGGGTGGCCCGGCCGGCGCTCTCGTTGACGACCTGGTCCATCTGGGCACGGATCGCGTTCTGCTGTGAGGACTTGATGCGCCGCTCGGTGATGGCCATGGGCTTGATGCGCACCCGGTAGCCGTCCAGGGTGGTGACGTCGTAGATGCCGTCCATCTTGGAGTGCTTCCTGCGGGTGAGCCGGCGAATGTAATCGGAGGTCAGGTCGTGACCGACGAAGGAGGTATGGGCATCGAGACCCACCACCCGATTGATCTGGAAGCTGAGCTTCACGTGCATCTGTGAGAAGTCACCGGTGATGTCCTGAAGGGTGATCTGGCTGACGCGTCCGTCAAGCTTCTCGGGGGAGTCGGCCAGGGTCTCGCCTATGACGCTGGCGCCGAAGATCTCGGGAGCGAGGACGCTGTACCAGACCTTCGACTTCCACCGGTCCTTGACCTTCCTCGCCTCAGCGCGTGATGACTTCTTGGCCACTTGAGCCCTCCTGCAGGGTGTTTCCGGTAAAGAGGGGCCCCTTTATATTTCTTTGCGTGGAGGGGAACGGGGCGCCAGCCCCCTGGAGTGGGCACGCCTAGGCTCACCCACCATTCCTCAGTGGAAGGTGAAGCCCTTGGGAAGGCTGGGAAGATATTCCTTGAAGCCCTGGGGCCAGTTAGAGGGGTCCAGGCCCTTCTGGGCCAGGAAGGCGCTGGTCCACCTCTCCAGGCCGATGCCCGAGCAACCCGAGACCAGCTCGCCCCGCTGGGCCTTGATGGTGAAGGCGCTGGTGTAGCGGTCCCCCAGTATCGAGAGGTTCTGGAACTCCAGCCACTCGCTCTCCTCCCGGGAGCCCCGGTACGGCAGGTAGGCCTCGTAGTCGATGGTGCCCTCCCTTCGGTCGTCGTCCCCGGCGTCCGCGCCCTCGGTCTCCCCGCCGGCCAAGCCCGCCTGCTGGAGGTAGAAGGGGGAGACCCAGGCCATGCGCCACTCCAGTTCCAGGATGTCGTTGAACACGTGCTTGTAGCGCTCGATCAGACCCTCGCGCAGCTCGACCAGCTGGTCGATGGTGCCGATGTACACCGGCTCGATGCGGTGGAACTCGTCCACCCTCTCGATGCCGTGGCGGCCCCCGGACTCGTAGCGGAAGGAGTTGACCGTGCGGTCGTAGACCAGAATGGGCAGGTCCTCGTCGGCCAGGGTGCGCTTCTGGAAGGACCAGTAGATGTTGGGACACTGGGCGTAGGTCATGCCCGCCCGAGGCACCTCGAGGAGGTCGGCGAGCTTCTCCCTCGGGACCTCCCGGGTGATCTTGACAAGGTCGGAGAGCTCCTCCCATGCCTCGGCGCTCCGGGTGGCGGGCTCGGAGAGGTAGTAGATCTCGTTGGCCACGCCCTTCATGTGGCCCGTCTTCAACCAGACCTCGAAGGGTACCAGCGAGGAGCTGATGACCTCCTGGAAGCCCAGGGGGTGGAGCACCTCCTCCAGGGCGATGCGTTCCATCGCCCGGATCACAGCGGCGGCCTGGGGCCGGAAGAACCAGCGGCCCTTCCCTGGACCCTGCTGGATCCAGCCCAGGCGGGCCATCTCCTCCGTGGGGTCCATGTCGTACGTGTGCTCCAAGGCAGGCGATTCCCAGATGGCCTCCCAGAACTCCTCCTTGCCCTCGTAGCGCTGGGCGTCCACCTTCTCCTTGACCAGGGCGATCAACCGGTCGACGTAGTTGCGCGAGAGGAAGTCCTCGGTGACATCCGTAAGGACGAGACGGGCCGTGGTGCCCTGGAACTCCAGCCCGCTGGCGAAGGGCACCCGCACCTCCGCGACGGGTTCGCGAGAGACCTGGAACTCGATGGTGTAGCGGTCGATGCGGACCGCCCTCCCCCCGATGCGGTGGGCCTTCCCGAGCCGACCGCTGAGCTCCTTGCGGAGCCGGAGCAGGGCCTCGTGGGCCCGGACATGCCTGCCGGACACGATGGTGAGCTTCAGCTCGGGGCCATCCGCCTTCCAGGATCCGACATGGGGGCCCTCCTCGCCCTCGGGCACCCCCTTCATTAGGACGGTCCCCTCCATCTCCTTCAGGATGCCATCCAGTTCGGCGGCGGCAGGGGCCAGGTCGGCGCTGAAGATGATCGCACCCTCGAGTTCGAACCTCACTCGTTCAGCCTCCAAACCCCATAGGGAATCCCGTATATATCTCTTGAGCGGCTGGGTGGAGGGGCTGGGTAAGCCGGGGACCGCCAGGGTGGACCCCCTAAACCTTATAACCACCGAACGGGTTATAGGCTTACCACCCGGAGGGTAGGGTATGAAGAAGGGTCTACTCAAGCGGCTCAAGACCGAATCAAAGCCTGTTCCTGAAAGCGAGAAGTTCATCGACCTAGGGGACATAGACATCGAGGGCCTGGAGCTTGAGTCCTCGGCCGGAGGCATGGAGCTGCGGGTGGCGGAGGTTACCACCTTCGACGACCTGGGGCCCGTGGTCGATCAGGTCTACGATGGCAACATGATCCTGGTGGACATCTCAGCCCTCTCCACCGACGACGCCGCCATGAGGCGGGTGGCCAACGAGCTCAAGAGCGTGGCCCGGGACGTCAATGGCGACGTGGCAGGCGTGGGCAAGAACATCCTCGCCGTCACCCCAACTGGCGTCTACATCAACAGAGAGGTTCTCAGGGGCCCGTACTGAGGCACTCTCCACCCCTTCCGTCCCCCTTCGATACAATCCCCAGAGCGCCATATGGGAATCGATATGGGTTTAGGGGTTTTTCTCAAGATATGTGAATATCGATAAAGTGTATGGCATGCATTGGAAACAGGCCGATATAATTTTTTTCGAGGGTCATTTATTTCGCGCGCGTGAGAAGTATGCGGGAAAGTATTTATACGGACCTGGACTACCTCAAGGCAACCTGTATTCAGGCTAGACGAGGGAATACCATGTTGTGGAAGAGGCAAGGAGATGGCGCAGTCTCCGAAATTGTTGGGAATCTCCTCATTCTCGTGATCACCGTGGCCCTGTTCTCGGTGGTCCTTACCTTCGTATACAGCATCCCTGGCCCAGAGGCCACGATAACCGCCGACATCGTCCCGATGCTGGAGCGGACCTCGGCCGTGGATGGCACGCTGCACCTGCAGCATACGGGAGGAGAACCCCTCAAGGAGGGCGAGACCTACATCCTAGTGAGCATAGATGACACCCCTCAGAGGTTCAAGATCTCGGACGGTCTGCCAGCAGGGAAGACAGTAATGGAACCAGGCGACACCTGGTCCATGGACTTCCTGGGCACCGTCTCGACGGCCGCCAAGCTGGACGTCAAGATCGTGGACGTCACCTCCAACAGCCTGCTGTTCTACACCGTCGTCCAGCGGGGCGTCAGCTCCAGCGGCGACCACGACCCCATCATCGCCTACGCCTGGGCCGACTCCACCGTGCCTGGCACCGACGTGCTTCCCAACAACGACTACACCACCTGGCGCCTCTACGCCGTCTGCAAGGACATCGACGGGGACCTGGCCGCCACGGGTAGCGTGACGGCCTCGATCAACTCGGTCGACAACGGCGACGGCACCTCCACCGTCGACAGCTTCCTCGCTGGCGCCACCGTCATGACCGACACCAGGGGCGACGGCGTCTACATAACCGGCCTGCTCAAGGTGGCCACCGACGTCCTGCCCGGCGACTACGCATTCCTAGTCACCGCCATCGACGACACTGGCCGCACCGCGACGGCCACGGTCAGGGTCACCGTGTCCACCTCGTTCAGCTCCATCCGTGAGTACGGCACCGACGAGGCGCC
Organism: Methanobacteriota archaeon; assembly: GCA_030594725.1. GTDB lineage: Archaea > Thermoplasmatota > DTKX01 > DTKX01. The sequence goes on along the minus strand of JAUVEQ010000233.1, from coordinate 709 downwards.
CTCCATCCTCAAGTCGGGCGAGTCGAACAGACTGTTCCTCAAGCTCGAGCTCCTGGCCAACGGCGAGTCCATCAACGTCAACGGCATCCGTATCCGCAAGCTGGGGACCATCCCCGACAACAAGGTTACCATCCGAGCCTGGTGGGACAAGGACAGGGATGGAACCTTGGACTACGCCGAGGACTACTACATGCCCGGTTCCGGTGGCAACTTCATCGGAGGCTACCGTGACTTCATCGGTTCGCCTCTGTTCACCACCATCGAGGACGAGCCCACATTCATCTGGTTCGAGATCTCTGTGTCGTCGGGGACCGAGGGGTACTCGGTGGGCCTCCGGATCGAATCCCAGACCAGCACCACCTGCATCGGTGTGTCCACTCCCATCCGGATCCTTCCCATCGGCAGCTTCCCCATCGACAGCTCCGTCCTGACCATCAAGGGCGTCTTCAAGGCCTGGGCCTACAACCGCCAGCCAGCGAGGATCCTGACCGACACCGACGATGTCCGGATGATCGAGCTGTACTACGTTGCGACCGGTGAGACCGTCTACCTCCATCAGGTCAACCTGACGTTGCTGGGCACGATCGACACCGCCGATATCACGTGCTACCTCAAGGACGAGTTCGGCACCGACATCTCTGCCCCTCCGCTTCCCTTCAACCCTGTGACAAGACGGCTGGAGTTCAATGCACCACCCGGAGGATGGAAG
>JAUVEQ010000289.1 GCA_030594725.1 Methanobacteriota archaeon | reverse complement strand
GGGGGTCCCACGACCTCCACGTCCAAGGGTTCTTCACCGTCCTTGTCGGGCCCGAACACCTCGACGCCCTCAGAGGGGATGACATCCTCCTCGGGTACCTTACCCTCCTTCCAGAACGCAAAGGAATCGATCACGAACTCTGACCCCGACTTGAAGAAGTACAGGAACGTGAGGATGACCCCGACCAGGATGAGCACCATCCCGAGGGCCAGGCCCCATCCGAGGTCCGCTGCCATGCTGTCGTTGTCCCATAGCTCCCGGACCGCCGCGGGGGCGATGCCCGCCACGCCCATCCCGTAGAAGCCGGCCGATGCGACAAAGAATATCGCCAGCGCCGGCAACGAGGCAGTGCGACGGACCCTCTGGCTATTGCCGCCGAGACTGTGGGCGGACACTCCTATGGCCCCTGCCAGGGCCGCCATCAATGTCATTCCAAGCAATACCTGGATGGCGCCCAATTGGAAATCCAGGGAGGCCATCAACGGAAAATCGTCGGGGAAGTCCCCGTGGTAACCGATCCTGGCCGATGAATAGAAGACTTCGAAATCGATCGGATCGCCAGGACCAGCGGAAATACTGAAGGAACCGGTCGTTATCGTGCCAATCCGGAGGAAGATGATCCCCGCGATGCTCACGATCGCCAACAGCATCGTGATCCGGGCCATGTTGCGGGTCCTCGGGGTCACACCACCCCTGTAGACCGATAGCACGCTGTTGTAGTACGTCATGAACAGCATCGCGAGAACGCACATGCCCATCACCACAAGGGCAACGACCGTCGCAGAGGACCCCACGTCGGCCTCTGCTGTTATCCCATCCATTGTCACGGTCTCCATGTTGGTCACGAGACCCCACAAGGAGGCTGCTCCCGCCAACGCGATGGTGGCCATCGCGGTGGACAGGGCGTACAGGGATGTGGCCCTCGCCTCGGCATGCCACACCAGGAGCCGTCGCAGGTTGATGACCCGTTTACCCTCGAGTATCAGAACGAGGGCAATTATCTCGGTAAGGATACATCCAGCCAGGGCGAAGTTCACGTGACCGATCACGTGCTCGTTGGATATCCCGAACGGCGTGCTCTGGATGTTCTCTTGAAGGTCGAAGTAGGAGTAGGATTGGTCCCCCGAGGAGTACAAGGGCATGAAGAGGAGGGCCAAGAAGCTGATGAAGCTCAGTGCGAGAAGGAAGGCACCGATCCGGATGTACCGGGGGGCACCCTCGTTCCCCGCAACCTTGGCCACAAGATCGTCCCAGTCCACGTAGCGACCCCGACCTCGAATGGACGTTGGCTCGTTAAAAAGGTTGTCAAGATGAGTGGTGGACCCTCAAAGGTCCGAGGGAAGGGCGGCCGCGGCAACCCCCATGTCATAGCAACCGATGGCCGCCAGGGCACCGATGTGACCCCTCTTGCCTGTGATGGTGTGGAGCTCTACGCCGCTGCCCGCGGCAAGCCTCTCGGCCTCCTCCCAAGTGAGGAACTCGCCCTTCGCCCGTCGGCCGAAGAGCCTGACGCTCTCTGGCACACGGAGCCCCTCGAAGATCGCCAAGGAGCTGTTGTCGGAGAAGCTGTGCTCCTTCACGAACTCGCGGGCGTAGGTCTTCGCCGCCTCGAGCTCATCCGGGAGGACCGCGAAGGAGAGGCAGGTGGCCACGCAGTTGGTCGTCTTCTCGGGAACCCTGGGATTGAGCTGGACAAGCCGATGCTCCAAGAACCGGCCCACGGGGATGGACTGGCCCAACCGGAGACCCAGCGCCCAGGTGGCCCCCTCGTCCTTGGTGTCAGTGTCATCGATGCCCACCAGCAGATGGCTCATCACGGGGGTGACTATCTCGACCTCGGCCATGTGTGCCCCCCCGGTGCCGCCGGTGCCACCGAAGCGGGCGCGCTTTACACCAGGTGCCTGTGCCAGGCAGACCTTGAGGGCATATCCCGCACCGGCCAGCCCCATCCATTTGGTATGGACCTCGTCACCCCTGATCTCGACCGCCCGAAGGGCCTGGGCACCGAGTTCGGAGGCGGCGGGCCCGAACCGGGGCTCCTCCTCACCGATCCGGGCGTCCATGATGAGGGTCGTGCCCTCCACGCTGACGTCCTTCACGATGCCCGCGGCGCGCTTTCGGTTCCAGAGGTCCCACTCAACGGTGCCCTTGACTGTGCACTCCTCGATGATGCGCACCATGCCTGCCCTCTCGTCGACCAGTGTCAGGAAGCCCTTGCACCAGTGGTCGCCGAAGCGCGCGTGCACCTCCTCGGGGGTGAGCCACTCTCCGTCCTCTCCGGTCACGAGCTCTGTGCAACGGGGAGCATCCAGAAAAGGGTTTGCCCGGTGCCAGACATCCCCGAAGCCTTTTAATCACATTCTGCCATAGTAGTTGGCACAGTCAGGTGTTCCCTTGCCCCGTTCCCGTCGTTTGACCGCCCTGGCGGTCCTTGCCATCGTCATTGCCGCGTCCCTGATCACGCTGGCGGACGATGGCACGGCGGAGCCCACGCCTTGGCATCTGCCACTCTGGGAGGAGGGGTTCACCTGGTCCTACGAGGTCGACCAGGACGTTGACATGGACATTCTGGGGTTCGTCCACGTCGACCACATCAAGGCCAACCTGACCCGGACGCTCTACAAGACGCTGACGGTGGGCGAGGAGACCCACTACCAGGTCTGGGACGAGCAGCGCGGCCGCTTCTCCGGCTCCTTCCAGTACGGCATCTTCAACATCGATGCGGACCTGGACATGATCGGAAGCGGGTGGAGCTACTGGAGGGCCTCGGACCTGGCCCTCATAAACCAGAGCCAGAACATGACCTTCACGGCCGATGACATACCATTCGTTGGAAGCTTCACGGGGGGCATGGACAACCTGACCGTGTACGACCCGCCCTTGCCCATGATGCGATTCCCGACAAGCACTTCTCCCTGGCAGGTACAGACCACGGCCAACTCGACGGCCGAGTTCTTCGTGCTGTACCCCATCCAAGACTCCTCATGGATCAACAGCTCCGAGGTCTGGGACCTTGCAGCCACACCTTCGGGCCCTGCCGATCACACCGTTCCCGCAGGAACGTATCCCGCCATCTCCGTGAACGAGGTGGGAACGATCACCACGAACGGCACCCCCCGGGACGTGGACCGGACCTGGTACTACGGCAACGACGTGGCAAACCTCATCGAGACCTGGGACGGGTACCGATTGGTGTACACCGACGCCCACAACATCCCGCCGAACGACCCACCGGTGGGACCCGGCGAGCCCGTAGAGCTGGAAGTGGACGAGGACGTTCCCCTGCTCATCGAGCCAGGCCAGTACTTCACAGACCCTGACGAGGACGTTCTCACGTACGGCCTCCGGCTCGAGGTACCGAGCCAGGCCAACGCCAGCCTGACGGGAGGTGACGGCTCCTGGACCTTGACGCCGGCTGCCAACTGGCACGGCAAGGTGCATCTGGTGGCCACGGCCCGTGATCCGAGCCAGAACGAGGCCACGGGTGAGATCACCGTTACTGTCTGGCCGGTCAACGATCCGCCCCACGTGACCGAGGCGCCCTTCGACCTGGTCACCGATGAGGACACGCCCATCCGGACACCCTTCGACCTTGCGGACATCTTCGATGACGTGGACGGGGACGGATTGACCTTCTCCGTTGCGGCCACTCCCGGGGTCCAGGCCTTTCTGAACGGGACGTTCGTCGATCTCGTTCCGGACCCGGACTGGACCGGTATATCGGTGATCGACCTGGGCGCGCGTGACCCCGACGAGGCCTTCGCCAACGCGTCGTTCTCCCTGATGGTGGGTAGCGTCAACGACGCCCCGACCATCGTCGCATCCGGGGGCCCCGCCCGGGTCCACGAGGTGGAGGAGGGAACGTTCTGGGTGGAGGCGGTCGACCTGGACTCGGACGTGCTCACCTACACGTGGTTCTTGGAGAGCATCTCCATCGCCGGGGTCGACGGTCCCGAGTACACCTTCGCCCCAGGCGACCTCACGGTGGACAGCGTGACCCTGTCCGTGACCGTGGAGGACGATTGGGGTGATGAGGATTCTGTGGAATGGACGGTCATCATCCTCGACGCCCCATGGATAGTCTCGACCTCGCCTCCATCCACCGTGAACGCCATGGTAGGGGACACCGTTTCCTTCACCGTGGAGGTGGAGGACGCTGACACTCCCGAGCCCACCCATA